>JBLNDG010000132.1:0-45150 GCA_050261415.1 Caulobacteraceae bacterium
TTTATCTGTCGTGCTATAATGGAATTGCAAGATAAACGTTGCAATTATTGATTCGTCGACATTCTCCCAAAGTAGAATCAGTCAAAAGCGAGGAGGCTCGATGCCTCCGAGCTTTTATTTAATTATGATAAGGGGATGCAAAATGGAAAAAGGTTTTTCATCAAAAGCACTGGAGGTCAATCTTGCCCAAACCCGCGACATGGAAATAAATATCCCGGAGGAACACCAGTGGTTTGCAGAGCTATCCAAATCTTACTGGGGAATATATAAAAGGACCCAGGAATTCATAAAGGAACTGAATCATCATTATATCAACTACCAGTATGTAATTGACAATCTTCACAATATAAGCCTTACAGACCTATGGTTCTATAATTCCCTTGAAGAGTCGGAAAGGGCACTTCTTGTACTTGTTGATATTTTTGAGAAGCTCTTTAATGCAAACCTGAAAGAAAATCTTAGAGAGCAGCTCATTACAACAATGGTCAAATTTATAGACCGCCTTGCCAAACTAGGTGAATTTCCCAAAAGTATTATTTCAAGGTGCCTTGAAATTATCAAAACAGATATGGATAAGCATGAGCTGCTTTATATAAGAAATTCCGGTTATTTTAAGACATACCTGAACAAGGCGGAACAGTTTGCAGATTACTCCGGCGAAATTTTTGAGATGACTAGAGATTTGATGTACAAGTGCGCAGATTATTGGGAAACTACTTCAAAAGTAGAAAACTGGTTCCAGGAGAAAAAGGCATTATTTCATGAAGAAAATGACGATAAGATAAAACTGTTGGGGAAACCTTTTTTTGAAAACCTTAAGCAGCAGATAAACCAGGCTGATAATTGGGAGCAGCTTTGTGAATTGCTGTTTTTTAACGATATAGCCAACTACTTCAGAAGGTACAGCGAGCAGTTTGATACTTCCCTTGAAAAAATCTACTACATATTTTATCTGCTCCACCTTCCAGGCATGGCACAGCTCAAAAACCATCTGCTCTATGACATGAACAGGCTTCTCAGGAATGTGCTTAAAGAATTGGACGAAAACGAAACCATAACCTTCCTGAAGAATATAATAACCCTTTTTGAAGAACTGAAGGAGCAGCATGCAGGTACGGTATTGGACTGCATACAGACACTCGGTAAAGAGGTTATTGATACTGGAAACCAGAAACTAATCATGTTCTTTGTTAATGAACTGATTAGTTTTGGTTTTATTTATCCCGGCGAGCTTTCCATCAATACGGACTGGCAGATTCAAGTGAATACCAATCATGTAAAAAACATAAGGGTATGGCTGGAGCTCATTGAGCATTCGCCCGATGCAATGAAGGAGCTCCTTTCAGCGCTTATAGTCAATCTTAAGCTTGGGGGAATATTCATCTCGGATACTGACCTGTTCCAGCGTGATGTTACAAAGCTTCTGAACTCAGATATAGCACCTGTATATAAGCAGATGAAGCATCTGGCCAGAGTGTTCCCGGTGTATTTCAGGGAAATAGGGGCGGAAGGAAGGCTAAGAGAAGTAACTACTGCGGTTGACGAGTTATCAAGAAGAAAGGACAAACTGATACATTTTTTAAGAAAGCAGGTTCATACAGAGAGCAATAATACCCATATTGAACTGACGAAAAAAATAATACAGTATTGGTACGACGGGAACTCGGCACTCCTAAAAAGGGTAATACCGGAAGATGTGATGGAGTTCCTGGATGTAAAGAGTGAATGGTATACCGGTGTGCATGAGATACTTGTGGAATTGTGCCGTGTAAAGGAGGTATCTCCTGAAAAGCTTCTGCTTATGGATGCCGAGGAGCTGGAACAGTCCATAAATAAAATACAGCACAACAGCAGCAGGGACAAGAAACGTTTAAATTATGTGCTGCAGCTTTACTTGCTGCTTTTAGAAAAATACTCCCTTGAGTCGGAGGATATTATAGAAATGCTCAAGGGCTACAGATTTTTCAGCAACAAAGAGATACAGGTACTGCAAGGCCATCTGGAGAAAGGCGAGCTAAAGGATGCTTTAGCATATGTCTACAAGCTGATGCACCACCTTAAAAAGGTGATTCTCGATCCCAACACAAGTGAAGCACTGGAAAACATATATTATAAACGGCATATAGCAGTCGGAATACCGTCAATGTACGGACAATACATCGAGCCCAAGTTTGAGGCACTTGGTTTGATGTACAGGTTGGAGAAGGTTGCAGCGAAGCTCATTACAGAGCTGCTTCAGTCCTTGAACCTTGAATATGTAACAGCCAAAACTCTGAGATATATATACGATGTGCTTGAGCTATTCAAGGAAGGTCTCGAACTGGATGGAATATACAATCAGGGCTTCAACTCAAATTTTGAGATGTTTAAATACAGTTTGACCTCCCCCAGCTTTACCCTTGACCAGTATATAAACATATTCCAGTTTATGGCGCAGAATATAAAGGAGATTATCAACGAATATTTCCTATACGTATATGAGCGGCCGTTAAAAACTATTATACCGCAAGTACTGAAGGCAAAAGACGAGTATCCTCAAAGTGAGGAAAAACAGGTCTACCATATGGAATCCGAAAGATTCCTAAGGGAGATACTGTCATCGGCTTTTCTTATACAGGACTTGGATAACTTTATATCAAATATAATAAGCACCTTAAGAAGCATGGTGGAGAATTATTCGGGGGACTTTATCAAAAATATGATGACTTACGATCCGGATCTTACTATAAGCCCTTTGTACAGGGAAACTTTGGAGATGGACAACCCGGTATTCCTGGGGGCCAAAGCTTATTTCCTCAAAAAAATGACTGCCTATGATTTCCCGATACCTCCGGGTTTTGTCCTTACTACGGAAATTTTCAGGCACAAGGATACTATAATCGAGCATCCTTATATGGAGCAGGAGATGGATCAGTTTATTCTCAACCATATATGGGAGTTGGAGAATATAACAAAGGAGCAATTCGGAAATCCAAAGAAGCCCCTGCTGCTATCCGTGAGGTCAGGGACTGCCATATCTATGCCGGGGGCAATGAGAACCTTCCTGAATGTTGGAATGAATGATGAAATTGCTGAAGAAATGAGCAGAAGACCAGGTTATGAATGGACAGCATGGGATTGTTACCGCCGTTTCATACAGAGTTGGGGGATGGCCTATGGCATTGACAGGGATGTATTTGACAGTGTGATACTGAATCATAAAGTGCAGCATGGAGTTGAACAGAAAGTACAATTCAGTCCTGATCAGATGAAAAAGATAGCTTACGCTTATAAGAATGTATTGGACGATTATGGAATAGAAATTGAAAAGGACCCATTTAAACAGTTGAAACAGGCTATGTACAGCGTTTTTGATTCGTGGTCTTCCCACAGAGCCCAATATTATAGAGAACATCTTCAGATTGCGGATGAATGGGGAACTGCGGTTATTGTTCAGAAAATGGCACTTGGAAATATATCCGAGCGTTCCGGTACCGGTGTTGTTTTCACCCATGACCCTAAGCAGGAGAAGTCAGGTATAAACCTTTACGGGGATTTTAAACTGTGCAGCCAGGGTGAGGATATTGTGTCAGGGCTTGTGCATACGCTGCCTGTTTCTGAAAACCAGCGTAAGGAGTTTTATTCCGACTGCAGCATATCACTGCAGTCAGCTTTCCCGAGTATCTATAATGCGCTTTTGGATTTGTCCACGCAGCTTATAGAGACTTACGGCTTTATGCACCAGGAAATTGAATTCACCTTTGAATCTGATAACCCTGATGATTTGTACATCCTCCAGACCAGAAACCAGAAGCTCAAGAAGCAGGAAAAACATTCAACCTTCAAGCTTGCGCCTGAGAAAATGAAGTTTGTAGGAAGCGGAATAGGAATTGGAGGCGGAGCGCTGAACGGCATACTCACATTTGACATGGAGGATCTTAAAGCATATGCAAAGCTGTATCCCGATGAAAAGCACATACTTGTACGGCCTGATACAGTACCTGATGATATACCGATGATATTCGGATGCAGCGGCCTTATTACAGGAAAAGGAGGCGCCACCTCCCATGCCGCTGTTACTGCAGCAAGTCTTGGACGGGTTTGCGTTGTCAACTGCAAAGGCCTCTCTGTAAATGAGTCTGAAAAGACCTGTACTATTAACGGAGTGCAGTTCAAATCCGGGGATAGGATTGCAATAGACGGGAACCTGGGATACGTTTATGAAGGAAACTATGAAATACAGTATGAGTAAGTTTTGATTAGTATATAACATTAAATAAATAATATAGCACAATAAAGTAATATTTTAAATATATATAATCACAAATGAGGTTTTGAAAAACATATGGCCTATGATAGAATAGATATGTTCAAAAAACGATAAGGAGTGGTAATATGAATGTACCTTTGAAGAATAAAAATCTTCTGGGGATAAATGGACTCGGGCGTATTGGCAAACTGACCCTGTGGAATCATCTCAACGTCAGACATTTTGACGGAGTTGTCGTAAATGCGGGACGTGAAGTCGGAAAAAAGATGGAAGACGTTGTACACTATCTGACTACTGATTCTACTTATGGGTCTTTGGACAGGTTTTTGTACGGGTATACGGGCAAGTCTTGCGACGTAAAGATACTGGACGAAACTGAAGGCCTGCTGGAAATGAACGGTATGCTTGTTAAGGTGCTCAGAAAAGAGCGTAACCCAAGAAGCATAGATTGGGCCAAGGAAGGTGTTAGGCTGGTTGTCGATTGCACCGGCGTTTTTATTGATCCATCCGTGCCTGCAGATCATCCTAAGGGAAGCGTAAGAGGGCATTTGGAAGCAGGAGCAGAAAAGGTAATTGTGAGTGCCCCGTTTAAAATAAAGGATTCCTCCCGGAAGATGCCGGAGGACAGTGCATTGTTTGTTTACGGCGTTAACCACATGAATTATGACCCGGCAAAACATCACATATTGTCAGCTGCAAGCTGCACAACTACAGGTTTGGCACATATGATAAAACCTTTACTGGATACGAAAGAGACTTCAAAGATAATTACAGCATCCATGTCAACAGTTCATTCCGCAACCAATAATCAGAATATACTGGATACACCGCCTGGAGCAGGAACTAAGGATTTGAGAAGAAACAGGTCTGTATTCAATAATATAATTCCAACGTCAACAGGAGCTGCAATAGCCCTTGAAGAAATCCTTCCTGAAATTAAGAAGGTGGGATTCATGGCTGATTCGGTAAGAGTGCCTACAAGTACGGTTTCGCTGATTTCACTTAATATAACCTTCCGTACAGATCTTGGTGAGACTGGAGAACCGATAATAAACAGGGAGTTTATAAACGAGATTTTCAAGAAAGCAGCTAAAGGGGCACAAAAAGATCTGCTGATATACAGCGAGGAGCAGAATGTCTCGTCCGATCTTATGGGCTGCCAGGCAGCTGTTGTAATAGAGGGACATGAAACCCACACCAGAACAGGTTTCCTTCCTTTATATGCAGAAACCCTAAGGGAATATGGCATCGAAAACGCTCAGGACATTAACCTTCCGGTAACCCATGCCAAAATATTCGGCTGGTATGACAACGAGTTCGGAAATTATGTAAATTGTCTCGGAAAGCTTACGGTATATGTCGATAAGAATATGATATAGGTATTGAAACAATAGAGAATATTATAAATAATTTAAAGCTCCGGTTTTATACCGGAGCTTTAAATTTTATGTATACAAAATCATGAATCTGCTATAAAATAGGTACAATACAATTTTTCCGGGCAATGCATAACATTGATATAACATTTGTCAGTGTAACAATTTAAGTATTTTTAATAGGAGGAGAGTTGAAATTGTATAATGTTAGACTACTGAACAAAATATCATCAAAGGGTTTGGAGGTTTTAGAAAGAAAAGGCTACTCCCTTGCGGAGGATATGGATAATCCTGATGCAATAATACTGAGAAGCTTTTCAATGCATGAAATGGAACTGTCGGCATCGCTTAAAGCTGTTGCCAGGGCTGGAGCAGGGGTAAACAATATACCTATCGATAAATGTTCTGAGTTGGGAATTGTGGTATTCAATACCCCCGGCGCAAATGCAAATGCGGTTAAGGAATTGACAATAACGGCGCTTTTCATGACCTCCAGAAAAATTGTAGACAGCATTCTTTGGAGTAAATCCCTGTCGGGTAGTACTGAAGAAATAAGCTCCCTTGTGGAAAAAGGCAAAGCTAAATTCGCCGGCCCGGAAATCAAAGGCAAAAAGCTAGGAGTAATAGGCTTGGGGGCAATAGGGGTAATGGTAGCAAATGCCGCAAAATCCTTGGGCATGGAAGTGGAAGGCTATGATCCGTATATTTCTGTAGATTCGGCCTGGGGACTGTCAAGAAGTGTTAAGAAGGCTGAAAGCCTGAAAGCACTATTGGAAAGTGCGGATTACATAACCTTGCACGTACCATTGGTGGATAGTACCAGAAATATGATGAATTCCGAAGTCTTCAAACTCATGAAAAAAGGTGTAAGGCTGCTTAACTTTTCAAGAGCGGAGCTGATTGACATAAATGACCTGCAGAAGGCTCTTGATGAGGGCATTATAGAAGCATATGCCACCGATTTCCCGGATGAAAGGATACTAAAGATGGATAAGGTAATTGCTTTCCCGCACATTGGTGCGTCAACTCCGGAATCAGAGGAGAACTGTGCTGTTATGGCATCAAACCAGATTAAAGACTTCCTGGAACGGGGTGCAGTAAGAAATTCTGTAAACTTTCCATATTGTGACCTGGGTAATGATTTTAAACACAGGGTTACCCTGGCTCATTTGAACATACCTAATATGGTTGGGCAGATAACTACTGTTTTGGCAAGCGAAAACATCAATATATGCAATATGATTAACAAGAGCAAGGATAAGCTGGCCTATACGATAATCGATACGGATAACAGCCTGCCTGCACATGCCGTAGAACGGCTGAAAGGCATAAATTCAATGCTGAGGGTTAGAGTGCTGTAGATGACACAAAAGGAAAAGCTCCGGTAATCGAACGGAGCTTTTCCTATGTCTGCTATTTTAATACTTAAAGCCTATTGCCGGGTGATTTTTTATAAAGTATAATATTTAGAGACACGAAATATAAGAGGGTAGAAGTATATGTGTGAAAAAGAGGGATTACAATGGAAAAGAATAATAATATAGAAAAAATGGAGCTCCTGCTCCGTACCATATGCTTCAATATCAGGCAAAAGGGGCGGGAGATACTGCAGGACTTTGATATTACACCACCCCAATTTGATGCGCTTCAGTTTCTTGTAGATGAAGGGGAACTGACTATAGGTGAACTCAGCAGTAAGCTGTTTCTGGCGCCCAGTACCATAACCGACCTGGTTGACAGAATGGAAAATAGCAGCCTTGTAAAGAGAATAAGAGACAGCAAGGACCGGCGGTCAGTAAAAATATGTGTCGAGGATAAAGGCTACAGGCTGATCAATGAAGTAATAGACAGGAGACGCAATTACCTTGAGGAACTGGTAAAGGATATGAAAAAAGAAGACAGGGAAAGATTTATAGCGTATCTGGAGATGCTGGAAAAATAATTTATGTTGCCTATATATTTAAGATTAGTTGTTTTTAGGGGGTTATTGAATGAAAAAGCCTGGGCAAAGTTTAAAGCAAAGGCTTGGTGGTGATACACTGCTGGCGAATAACGTAAAATACTACGTTTTGAATGGAGTAATATATACAATTGTAACTAATCTTTATAAACCGTTTGCGCAGAAATTTCTGTACAGGTTAAACGGCAGCGATTTTCACGTTTCCCTGTATAATGCACTACCTGGAATGGTTGCTGTATTTGTCGTCATTCCAGGCCTTTTGATGGTGAGCAGGTCTGTAAGTAAAAAGAAAATTACAAGTGTATTTTTTCTTCTCAGCAGGTTGTTCATTTTAAGCTTTGCGTTAATTCCTTTCTTCCCTGGGCCTATAAGACCTATTGCTTTTGTATTGCTTTCAGGGTTTATGAACTTTCCTGAGTCGGTTTCCCAAACCGCACTGCAGGGGTTTACTGCTGACGCTTTTGCAGAGAAAGACAGAGCTTTCTCCATATCAATAAAGAACAAGTATTCAGCTCTGATAAGCTTTGTCTCACTTCTGGCATTGGGACAAATAATTGAAGTATTTGGCACTACCGATGCAAAGACTGTTGTAATATATCAACTTTTTTTCATTGCAGCATTCCTGCTGGGGATATATGAAATAGCAACTTTTCTGAAAATCAAGGAAATAAACACACCGAAGAGTGAAAGGATCAATATCGGACGTACCATGGCAGAGGTGTTCAGAAACAAGGCATTTATGGGCTTCCTATCATGCTCCCTTTTGTTTCATTTCGGATGGCAGATGGGCTGGCCGCTATTCAGTATATATCAGATAAAATACCTTGGAGCTGATGAGGCGTGGCTTACAATATCCGGTGTAACCAATGGAATAGCGATGTTTGTAAGCTATGGCTACTGGGAAAGACTTATCAATAGAAAGGGAAATCCCTATGCTATAGCGGTAGCGACTACTGGAATGGCAGCAACGCCGATAATGTATGCGTATTCACCAAATCTCTTCATACTTACAATAGCAGGAATAATAATGGGGTTCTTTACTGCAGGTACAACAACGGGGGTATTGAGCTCCCTCCTTGAAGCTGCGCCCGAAGAGAACAGAATGCTTTATGTAGGGGTGCATGCCACTCTGACTAATGTAACCCTTTCGATTGCACCGCTTATAGGAGACTACACGTTAAGTCGTTCTAATATTTTTATAGCGCTGTACATATGCGCGGCAGTGCGGTTCCTTGGCAGCTCGGCGTTTTTCCTCAGGGACAGGCGCAAAAAGGGGATTGCAAATCAGGTAACCAAATCGGCGTAATATTATGTAATATTTATTCACAGACTATTTTGGACAGTTCATACAAAAATGGTTGATAGAAAGTTTAATAGCATTATAAAATTAGTTCATACATATATTTATTTGAAATATACCGTGGGGGGCTAAGTATGGAGATAATCAAGTTTATTCAATCCTTTTCCAATCCTTTTTTTGATTATATATTTCAACTCATAACAATGACAGCAGAAGACAGCTTTGTTATGCTGTTTGCAGCTGTTATATACTGGTGCATAAGCAAGGAGATGGGCTATAAACTGGGATTTTTAACTATTTCAAATGCTGTGACCAATGTAGCGCTAAAGGATATTTTTAAAATACCAAGGCCTATAGGAGAGGAAGGCATAAGATCGTTAAGAGTCCAAACGGCTGAGGGGTATTCTTTCCCAAGCGGTCATACACAAAATGCAACTACTTATTGGGTCTTTTTCATGCATCAGTTTAGGAAGAGATGGATTTATGCGCTGGGTGTATGCGCGATATTCCTTGTGGCATTATCGAGACTTTATCTTGGAGTACATACACCTCTGGATGTTACCGGTGGGGTAATAATAGGGTTGGTGTGGTTAGTTATAATGAATTTTATATATGAAGCATCAAAGAAATACAGCAATAAACTTATTCTCCTTGTTGTAATTATACCGGCACTCATAGGGCTGTTTGTACTCAAAGACAATAACTACTATAAGGCCGTAGGAGGTCTTTTGGGGCTTTACCTCGGATATTTGATAGAACCCAGATATATAGATTTCAATGTCAAAGCAAGCCTGACAGGTCAAATTATAAAGGTGTCCGTAGGTCTTGCTGTGGCAATTATTATCCGGTTGCCTTTAAAAGCAGTTTTACCACAGATATATATAAGTGATTTTATTAGATACATAGTCATAATGGTTTGGATAACAATAGCTGCGCCGCTTTCATTCAAAATGTTTCTAAAAGAAGAATAAGGTAAGGGTAACATTTGCTGCACTCTCAGCATATATTGTAGGGAATACAATGTTATTATTGTGCCCATTTAAATAATTCTTTGTTGAGAGGTGTATTGCATTTGGTAATTCATGTTGTTAGAGCAGGAGAAAGCTTATACTCAATTGCAAGGCTGTATAAAGTATCGCCTTCCAGAATTGCATCGGAAAATGAGCTGGCAGACCCCAACAGACTGGTCATAGGCCAGACATTGGTTATAATTGAAGGTACAAGACGGCACAGAGTGGTGCAGGGAGAGTCACTTTATTCTATTGCAAGAGAATATAGGACCAGTGTTAGCAGCATCATGGAGGCAAATCCACAAATCACTAACCCTTCCGCGATATCTCCCGGTATGGTTATAGATATACCGCCGAGTACGAGAAAGCTTGGCACAATAGAAGTGAACGGCTACGCTTTTCCGAGCATTACTCAGGAAGTACTTAGAAAGACATTGCCATATCTTACGTACTTAAGTATCTTCAGTAATGAAGTAAGACCGGATGGAAGCATTAAGCTTGTAAATGATGAAGCTTTGATTACCGCTGCGAGGGCAGCAAGAGTAGCACCTCTTATGGTTATAACAAACATTGAGGAGGGTGGCGGTTTCAGCAGCGATCTTGCAAGGACAATACTCACTAATGATCAGGTACAGAACACACTTTTGGATAATGTGGTTGCAAATCTCAGAGCTAAGAACTATCATGGGCTTGACATAGATTTTGAATATATATACCCTGAGAACAGGGAGGACTATAACAATTTTTTAAGAAAAGCTACCCAACGCCTAAAACCTTTGGGATATACAGTAACGACTGCACTAGCTCCCAAGACAGCAGCCAATCAGAAGGGGCTTCTCTATGAAGCTCATGACTATCCGGTGCATGGAGCGCTGGCCGACCATGTGATACTGATGACCTATGAATGGGGCTATACGTATGGTCCGCCGCTGCCGGTTGCTCCTATTAACGAAATACGAAGAGTGCTGAATTATGCAGTTAGTGCAATTCCCAGGAGGAAGATACTCATGGGAGTGCCAAACTATGGCTATGATTGGACACTTCCGTATGTACCAGGAAGTACGGCAAGAACAGTATCGAATGTTGGCGCTGTTGACTTAGCCAGGAGGGAAGGGGCACGCATTCAATATGACGAGAAAGCTCAGGCACCTTTCTTTACCTATTATGATGACAACGGGAAGGAACACATCGTATGGTTTGAAGATGCAAGGAGCATAGAAGCAAAGCTAAGGCTTGTAAACCAATACAATTTGGGCGGAGTAAGTTACTGGACTATAGGCAGGTATTTCCCGCAGAACTGGCTGGTGCTAAGCTCCCTTTACGATGTAAGAAAGGTAATATAAGCAGAATATTTTGTTTTAGAACAAATATATATAATTATTTTATATAGACAAAACTTTTTGTAGAGGATATTTTTATTTGTCTATAGAATAAATAATTAAAAGGTACCTATACAAACAGGGGGGAAGAAAAATGAACCTAGTTGAATACCTTAAGCAACAAAAAATAATCCCGCAGGTGAAAGCGGATAAATTTATTGAAATTTTAGCAACCTATGAAGAAAACGACGTACTGTATGACAATGCTATAAATCAGTTGGATCTCACCAATGATGAACATGACAAGCTTTTCGCCGAATTGGAAAAAGAAAATTACGTAGATAGGATATATATAATTATTTGTCCGTACTGTGACAGCTTGGGAAACACATATGTAGAAAAGTTTGACATACCTGAAGTTGATGAATGCAGGTTCTGCCACAACGAGTTCAACTACCAGGAAAACTATATGGAAGCTTTCAGACTGTACTTCAATTATCATAAGAATATTGACGTACTCACTGAGTTAAGCCAGAAAATCAACTACAACCAGGACAGGATATTTGAGATTGCAGAAGAGATAAAGGAGCTGGAGGGCAAGAGAAAATCTCTTCAGAATGAAAATATCAAGTTTGTTACCCTGAGAAACGAATTGATGTATGACAAGAACGAAAGTAAGGCATACAATAGGGTTGCCGAAAAGTACAAGGACGAGAACATCAAGTATATTGGAACATTGCTGTATATGAAGAAAAGTGTTATTAAATGCAGCAAGTGCAATGAAACCTTTGAGTTATTCAAGCTGAAAGATAAAATAATAGGCGTATGCCCAACCTGTGATTCGGAAATTGAGCTTTATATGAAATAAAAAATACCCTGCCTAGTTAGGCAGGGTATTTTTTATTCTTTTCTTTTCAGTATACATTCTCTCGTCGGCAAGCTTGAAAAGCTCTTCCAAATCCATTGCATCGGTGGGAAATGTAGCTATGCCATATCCAAACATTATCTCAGCAATTTCCTTGCCGCAATATGAGAAATGGTTGTCTGCAAAATGGGTCTTAACGGAACTGATAACCTTCTCAACCTGATTGTTGTCTTTTCCCATAAAGATAGCAGCAAACTCATCTCCGCCAATCCTTGCAAGCATGTCAACGTCAGAATCCAGACCGGTTTGAACTCCCTGGACGAATTTTCTTATTAACAAATTACCTGCTTCATGTCCGTACGTATCATTAATCTGCTTCAAATCATTAATATCAAATATAACCAATGAGAAGCTGTCTCTGCTGCCCTTGCACTGGTGATAGCATTTTGCCAGAAGTTCTTCAAAATAGCAGCGGTTATATATGTCTGTAAGACTGTCATACCTGGACAGATACAAGATTTTTTCTATCAGCTTGGTGTTTTTTAATGCAATACCTATTTGTACAGCTAAATGCTTTATAAGGGGCTTGTCCTCCTCTGTAAAAGCGCGGGCATTTTCAGTATTATCAAGATTTATGATACCGTAGAATTCATTATCTACCAGTATTGCACAGCTCAATATGGATTGAACCTCAAATCCCCGGCCTTCCTTTAGAGTATCATATTTGCTGCTGTTAAGATGTTTTCTATTGTAGGATTCAGGATTATTTATTATGCAAGGCTGGTAAAAGTCTTTGGAATCATATTGGAAAATTTCTTTAATACTGAAGCTCAAATTCTTCAGCACATCAAAATCATAACCAATGGCTGCCCTGAAATGAAGCTCTTCCCCGTCATAAATAAGTATACTGCCTTTTTGAGCATTAGGTACAATTTCAATTGCTTTATCAAGTATTGTCTGAAGGGTCTCATCAATCTCGCCGGAAGAGAGTACTTCACTGGTTATTTGCATTATTGAATCTGTAATTTTGCTGTTGCGCTCCAGAAGTAAATTATTATTCTTAAGCTGCTCCAATAGAATGTGCTGCTGCTTTTCCTGCTCCTGCTGATGTTTTAGTATTGCTCTTATCGTATCTACGGTATAACCTTCCTTCTCAGACTCTTTGATAAAATCTTTTATTGAAGGATTACTTGATATGTAAGACTTTATAACGTCTATGAACTCCCTGTTGGGTATCATAACTTGCTTGTGCATGAGGAAGAACCATACAACAATACATATTAACTGGATGGAGGCAAAGACCCAAATGTTTATATGGTTTTTAACATAAAAGAAGTGTGCTATATTGGATACTACTAAAGGAGCAATCAAATATAGAATCATAGAATGCTTTTTAAACCAAATCTTCAGCATTTTGTTCTGCACCTCCTTCAAAAAGTACCATGTATAGAATATATCGTAACATTTCCCAAATATCATTATAATAACATTTTATCACTTTTTTCGACATTTTTAAAAGGTTTTGCACAAAAGCTATACATTCATTGAATTGTATAATTGATAAACAGCTTTAATTGAGGAACTGCCCAGAAGAAACGGATATGAAAAAGGATAGCTTGCGCTATCCTTTATTTGCTGTCTGACAGATTGTATCTTCTGGCACCAAGGTATCTTGCCCTATAGTAGCTGGTGTCCAGATCCGTTACTGTAACTCGGTCAACCCCTGAGCTTGCATGTATAAACTGGTTATCTCCTATGTATATTCCAACATGGCTGGGGCCCTTTTTATATGTAGTGAAGAATACCAAATCGCCTGGCTGAAGTTCATCCTTGGCTATTTTCTCACCGGTCTTGAACTGCCCTGACGCTGTGTGATCCAGCTTAACATTGAATTTATCCAGTACATACATTACAAAGCCTGAACAATCAAATGCTTTGCCTGTAGCTGCTCCCCACCTGTAAGGAGCACCCAAAAACTTTTTCGCATAATCAACAACCTTGGCATTTATAATTCTGCGGCTTGCGCTTGCTCTATCTGCTATCTTGCTGCTGACTGCAGTTTTGAGCTTAATCATTGTCGCTGAGTCAACTATTCCAGTTGCGGTTATGCCTGAGCTGGCCTGAAACTTTATAACCGATTCTTTTGTAGCTGCATCAAAGCTCCCATTAGCTTCACCCGTATACATTCCCAAAGTTTTAAGCTTGTTCTGAATATCAGTTACTGTTTCGCCCTTGTTTCCTTCCCTTATTGGAGTGAAGTTTTCGGGGATAAGTTCTTTTTGCTTTATTTTTGCAGTGAGAATACTGAAAGTTTGTTTACCTGCAACACCATCCTGCTTAAGTCCTGAATCCTTTTGAAATTTTTTAAGGGCGGCTTCAGTTTTATCTCCAAAGTAGTTGGTATATTCATCTTCTTCAAAGTATCCTAATATACTCAGCTTTTCTTGGAGCTTAGCAACGTCA
The DNA here is from genome assembly GCA_050261415.1 of Caulobacteraceae bacterium. Lineage (GTDB taxonomy): Bacteria > Bacillota > Clostridia > Lutisporales > Lutisporaceae > JBLNDG01. Next base: position 14,543 of record JBLNDG010000132.1, read on the forward strand.
GGATGGTTCATTCCCTTTTTTAGTGTTGTATCACCTATGTCGCCATATACTGAAACTGTCAGTATAAATAATACGGAGGATATTAAAAAAACGGTCAATGCTGTGTTGAGTATTCTTCTTCCCAAAACATCTACCTCCTACTTATTTATTATTTGGCACTCTATGAATGAAATCAGCCAGAAGCATGGATTTTCAAGATCTCCGGGGCTTTGCCGATTGTAAGCCGTAATAATTTTGTAACATACCTGTAATAATTATATAACAATTTGTCCAATAAATAAAGATAAAAATTATTTTTGGACAATTGCTCGATTTTTATTTAAAATGGTTACAGAACTTATTATGTTTATTATTTATAAAAACATACATTTTATAGCAAATCAAGCACTAATTGCTAGAAAAGAACATGGGGATGGTTTTTTGAAAAGAGGTAAAAAGGAATTATTTTTAGTCGGCTTATTTACTGCAATTATGGGTCAGGTGCATTTTTATCCCTTTGGTACTGACTTTAGAATAACTATCGGAGTAATCATATTTACTTTTCTTATCTTGTATTTTCAAAACCTGCCTATTATACAGACATCACTTTTTACAGGCATATGTGTGCTTCTTGTAAGGTTAAGTATTGATACTTTTACGAAAAATGAAGATATATATTTGGCTTTTGTAAGGCATATACCTGCTTTAATGTATTATTTAACATACGGTATAATAATCGACATTATCAATTTTAGGAAATATATAGAGAAACCGGTTTATTTCATCGTTATAATTAGTGCTGCAGATATATTGTCAAATTTTATAGAACTCATCATCAGGAACCAAATCGGTGCAAAGTCCTTTGAGGCTATTTTTTCTACAATACTTTTGACAGCCGTGATAAGAAGCTGTTTTGTTCTTGTTTTTTATTGGATGATAAGGTACTACAACCTCCTTATCACTAAAGAAGAACACCAGAGAAGGTACAAAGAGCTTCTTTTGCTTAGTGCGAAACTGAAATCAGAAATAGTATTTCTAAAAAAATCAATGCAGGATATTGAGAATGCAATGGTGAAGAGTTATTCAATATATAATATGATAAAAGAGAGTAATGGTGCGGAAAATAATGTTCTAGAGAAAATAATGTCGGATTGCCTTGCATTATCAGTTGATATTCATGAAATTAAAAAGGATTACAATAGGATTGTAATTAGTATGGAAAAGCTTATGCCGGCCAGCGACGGATATAAGAATATGAAGCTCAGTGAGGTTTTTGAAGCGATAAATGATATTTTTACAAGGTACCTTGAGGTAGTAGATAAGGATATACAACTAAGCTTTGAAATAGAAAAGGATTTTAAAATGGATTCGTATATTACCATAATATCCATTCTTAATAACTTGATTCAGAATTCCATTGAAGCATGTTCTGAAATGAACTCATACATAAAAGTCAAAAGCTTCATAGATAAAGAAAATATAGTATTTACTGTAACGGATAATGGGAAGGGCATAAAGGAAAGCGATAAAAAATTGATATTTGAACCTGGTTACACAACAAAATTCAACCCTGAGACCGGGCAGCTATCCACCGGCTTAGGTCTCACACATATTAAAATGCTTACAGAGCATTTAGGGGGCAGTGTAAGGCTTAATGATGAGATCATAGGCGTAACGGAATTTATTCTCGAATTTCCCGCAGAGGTAATTATGGTTAAGGAGGAATATGATGAGTAGCTTTATTGTTATCGATGACGATATTACTGTAAGAAGCGTTATATCAAGGATAATTGAACAATACAACCTTGGTGAGGTTATAACCGAGGCTGGGGATGGGATTATCGGTGAAGATGTTATATTAAGACATAAGCCTGATATTGTAATAATTGACTTGCTTCTCCCGAAACAGGACGGAATATCTATTGTAAAAAAGACAAAGCTGCTCGGGGCAAGAAGTATGTTTGTTATGCTATCCCAGGTCAGTGACAAGGATATGATTGCAAAAGCCTATGAGTATGGTATTGAGTTTTTTATCAATAAACCGATAAATGTCATTGAAGTAGTAAATGTAATAAAAAAGGTCAAGGAGTATATGACACTGAAGAAGACATTTGAAGCGATAGAGTCTACAGCGATGGCATTGGGAAGAAATGATGCAAGGTTTTCGGAAAAGAAGACGGATAGCACGAAGAAAATGATGAATCAAATAATGGCGGACCTTGGAATACTTGGGGATCTGGGCGGCAGGGACATATTGAACACATGCATGATGATACTGGAAGACAAGGTGCTCAGTGAAACTCTTGAAGAGGTGCAGTTAAGCGATCTTCTTAGAAAACTGCAAAACAGATACAACACAGAAAGTCATAACTTTACAAGTGATGTTAAAGCAATTGAGATGAGGATGCGAAGAACGGTAAGCAAGGCAATGAAGAATATTGCAGCTATGGGGATAGAAGACTTCAGTAATGACAAGTTCAGCTTGTACAGCTCTTCCTTGTTTGACTATGCTGATATAAAGGCGGAAATGGACTATATCAGGGGAAAAAATAAATATAGCGGCAAAGTAAACATAAAATCTTTCATACGACGGCTTATGGTACTAGCTGATCAACTTGCATAAAACCAAGGCTTCACATGCAATTTTCTAAAATTTCAAAAATAGTTTAAGTAAGTTTGCGTTCCTTTCCGTTACTATTTGTTACTGTGATAATACAATAAAAGTAATAAATAATGGGAGGGGATCAAATGAAAAAATACTTAGTACTTGCTTTAGCCGTTTTGCTTATAGGTTCTATCGCTCTTACAGGCTGTGCGCCTCAGAAGGTGAACCTTATAATGGCGACAGGCGGAACATCCGGAACTTACTATCCATTTGGCGGTGCTATGGCTCAGATTTTCAACTCCAAAATTCAAAACATGAACGTAACAGCTCAAGCAACAGGTGCTTCTGTTGAAAACCTCAAGCTTATCGGTAAGAAGGAAGTTGAACTGGCAATAGTTCAGAATGACATGATAGACTATGCATACAACGGAAAAGAAGCCTTCAAGGATGGCAAGATTGAGAATGTAAGAGCTATTGCAACTTTATATCCTGAAGTAATACAGATAGTTGTATCACCGGAAAGCGGAATAAATTCACTGCAGGATCTAAAGGGCAAGACATTCTCGGTAGGAGCTCCGGGAAGCGGTGCTGAAGCAAATGCAAGACAAATTCTTGACGCTTTTGGAATGACATATAATGATTTCACTGCTAACTACCTTTCTTTCTCAGAATCCGCAGATTCATACAAAGACAAGCATATTGACGGTTTCCTGTTCACATCCGGTATACCGAATGCTGCAATACAGGATATCTCAACAGGAAGTGCACCAAAGTTCTTATCTCTTCCTGATGATGTAATAAACAAATTGATGGAAAAATATCCTTTCTTTACTGCTTATACAATTCCAGCAGGAACTTATAAGGGACAGGATGCAGATGTAAAGACTGTTGCCGTAAATGCAACACTAGCTGTAGGAAATGATGTTCCTGAAGATGTTGTTTATAAAATAACCAAGGCATTGTTTGAGAACCAGCCTGAACTTGCACAGGCTCATGCAAAGGGAAAAGAACTGAGCCTTGAAAAAGCAGTACAGGGCGTATCAATACCATTCCATAAAGGTGCAGAAAAGTATTACAAAGAAGTGGGAGCTATAAAATAGTTTTGGGAGGATTGCCGGGCTGGAGATATCCGCCCGGCTTCTTAATATGAGAAAGAGGTTCGTTGTAGCAGGACTAGTTTTATTAGCAGTATTAATTCTAATAAATATCCCTTTATTTGATAAATTTACGATTTCCGATGGAAAATCGGGGAAGGTTGTCTATGTTGATGATGTTTCAAATGTAAGGGAATTTTATGTCAGCTTTAGGCATAGTGTCAACAAGACACCGGTAAATGAGTTTTATAAGATTGAAAATAATAGGTTTGTTGTCTACAAAACCACCTTTTACTCATATGGGGCAGGCATGCCGGAGTATGATGCCAAAGGCAAGGAAAAGGTGACAATAACTAACGGACTTGTGCAAATCGAAAATATGGACATCGTGTTCAACAGTTTCACATACAGGGTAGGAACATATGCTGATCATTCATTCAACTGGGAGGGAGGCAGTTTCAAACTGTCAAGATATGTAAAACCTCAGAGTCCCGCCAGATTTGAAATAAAAAAATTATCGGTCATGGATCTTGTCTTTTTTCAGATTAAAGGGAAGATAACCAACCTGGGAGTTGTGTGATAAATACTTACAGGCCGGTATAACCGGTAAAAAATAAAAGGAGGGCTGTTGATGGGCGAAGAAAAAATACTAAAAGAACAAGTTAAAGAAATAGATATTGACGAAATAATGGCGAAATACGATAAAGAGTCCAACTACAGAAAACTGTCAGGACTCCAGTATAAGATAGTTTTTGTAATTGCAGTCTTATTTTCATTGTTCCAACTGTATACAGCTATGTTTGGAGTTTTGGCAGCTCAGCTGCAAAGGTCCATTCACCTGACATTTGCATTTGTTTTGGCATATTTGCTTTATCCAAGCAGTAAAAAAATGCCCAAAAATAAAATGCACTGGTTGGATATTTCATTAGCAGGCATATCCGCTTTTGTCGGACTTTATATCACTTTTAACTATAATAACCTTCTTGCCAGGGCAGGAGACCAAACTACCTTCGACATATTCGTAGCAATTATGGCGGTGCTTCTTGTACTGGAAGCCGCAAGAAGGGTTGTAGGGGTTCCGATTACAATAATCGCAAGTGTTTTTCTATTGTATGCTAAGTTCGGTGCATATCTGCCCGGTTTCTTCAATCATAGAGGATATTCGGTAGAGAGAATAGTAAGTCATATGTATTACACGACAGAAGGAATACTGGGAACACCTATTGGTGTTTCATCAACCTTCATATTCCTGTTTATTTTGTTCGGAGCCTTTTTGGAAAAGACAGGCATAGGCAGATTCTTCATAGATCTGGCAAATGCGATAGCCGGTAGAGCGGTTGGGGGACCAGCAAAAGTTGCTGTTTTAAGCAGTGCACTTACCGGTACAATTTCAGGAAGCTCCGTTGCAAATACGGTAGGTACAGGAAGCTTCACCATCCCGCTCATGAAGAGTTTGGGTTACAAGCCGGAATTCGCCGGAGCTGTTGAAGCTGCATCCTCAACTGGAGGACAGATAATGCCGCCTATAATGGGGGCAGCAGCCTTTCTTATGGCGGAGTTCATAGGGACATCATACAGCACTATAGCAAAATCAGCTATAATACCTGCACTTCTTTATTTTTCCGGCATTTGGATAATGGTAGACCTTGAAGCCAGAAAGACCGGTATGAAAGGCCTGGATGCTGCAAGGCTTCCTAAGCTGAGGAAAGTGCTTGGTGAACGCTGGTTCCTGATATTACCGATATTTGTTATCATATATATGCTTATGTCCGGTACAACGCCGATCAAAGCGGCTTTGTACGGTATAGGCTCATCGATATTGGTAGGCATGGTAAGAAAAGAAACAAGGATGAATCTGAGAACCTTGCTTGAAGCATTGGAACAAGGCGCAAGAGGTGCTCTTGGTGTTGCTATAGCCTGTGCCTGCGCCGGCATAATTGTAGGAACAGTAACACTTACAGGACTTGGCTTAAAAATGGGTAATGGACTTGTTTCATTGGCAGGAGGGCATTTGATGCCCACATTAATTCTCACAATGATATCCTCCCTTATCCTGGGAATGGGAGCCCCGACTACAGCCAACTATATAATTACATCAACTATTGCAGCACCTGCTTTGCTGAAGCTTAATGTTGATATTCTTGCAGCGCATATGTTTGTTTTCTACTTCGGTATAATTGCAGATATAACACCACCGGTTGCACTGGCTGCTTTTGCAGGATCAGCAATAGCAAAGAGTGACCCGATAAAAACGGGAGTTAATGCAAGCAAGCTTGCGATAGCCGCATTCCTGATACCGTATATATTTGTGCTGAATCCGCAACTTCTGCTTATTCACACAAGTGGTTTGGAAATTATTCAGATTGTGGTAACGTCTTTGATAGGTATGTTTGGCGTTGGTATAGCAATGGAAGGCTTTATATTCGGCAAGGTAAATCCGATTCTAAGGATTGCATTCCTTGCCGGAGGGCTCTTGCTTATAGATCCGGGAATGCTTACTGATATTATCGGTATCGCAATAATTGCAATCGGAATATTCTATCAGAGAATTAAGTACAGAAAGCCTGCAACATTAAGTGCATAAATTTATAATGAATAAAATTAAAGACCTTATCGGGTCTTTCATTTTATATAAATATTAAATGAAGAAGAGTTGATCACTCTTCTTCATTTGCTTCTTCAATATATTTTTCTTTATTTGCATTGATATCAGGCAATATCTTCGCGAGTTCTCCTGTATGCAGCTTTACAATATCATTGATTCGCTTCTCCATTTCACTTCTGTTCTCGGAATACTTTATCTTAACTATCCACCTGGGATTATATTCACCGGAACCATCCAACAACTCCACATCAAGAGCATCATAGATACCTTCATCGTACAGGTCATAAATTCCATAGTACTGCCAATCTTCGACGTCGCTGGTTGTAAGGGTCAGGTATATATAGTACTCACCGGATTCTTCAATTAAATAAGCGTTTTCGATCAGCTCGATTCCGTCTTCAATAGAATAGGAATCCACTGTCTGTGTGAAAAAACCGCTGTCCTTATCTTTTTCCATCAGGACCAGGACATTATATTGTTCCAAAGCATTCACCTCCGATAATCTTCAGTACTGAAGCAAGCACCCGTTGCCCCGTTACAAGCAAAGTGTTATAATCCATAATGATATTTTAACCAAATGGATATAAGATTTACAAGTATATATTATAAAAACACGTAAGGAGCTTTATTATGATAATACAAAACAGGACGATAAATGGTGCTTTCAAAAAACGTCTGAACAGATTCGAAGGAATAGTTGTAATTGATGACAAAGAGGAGCTTGTGCATATACCGAATACGGGAAGATGCAGGGAATTGCTTGTGGAAGGGGCAACAGTGATACTGGAAATAAGAGAGAAACCAAACAGGAAGACGCCATATGAACTAATTATGGTTTATAAAGGTGATATGCTGATATCAATAGACTCACAAGCCCCAAATAAAATAGTGGAGGAAGCTGTAAGAAGCGGAGCAATAAAAGAATTCAGAGGTTACCCGTATGTAAAGAGGGAAGCTGTCTATGGGAACAGCAGGTTTGACTTGATGCTTAAAAGAAATGAACATAGTAGTGAAGCTGATTCCTGCTTTATTGAAGTAAAGGGAGTAACACTTGAATCCGGCGGAGTTGCCAAATTTCCTGACGCGCCTACAGAGAGGGGCGCAAAACATGTTAACGAGTTGGTAAAAGCACGAAAAAACGGTTATCGTGCAGCTGTGGTATTTCTTATACAAATGGAGGCTGTTACTTTTTTTCGGCCTAATTGGGTCATGGATGAGGACTTTTCAAAAGCGTTGAGTAATGCGCATAAAGACGGAGTTGAGGTATATGCATACAACTGTATTGTGGCTAAGGGCGAAGTAGTGTTGAAGGCTGGAATACCAGTGGATTTAATAGATAGAAGAAGCAACTAGGCGATAAAAGAAGAAGCTATTTTAATGTATATTGAAAAAAGGACAAATACAATGTGATAAACTGTACTATAGTTGAAAAATAATAAAAAATGAACTATTTTTGTCATTTTTCATATAATAAGTATTGAAATGATAAATATCTAGTATTATAATTATTATGACAAGATATTCTTCGTTAGGTGAGGCTCCTATACAGATATATGCTGCTGCCCGGAAACATCGAGAGATGCCAATGGGTCAACAGGTATTACCGAAATAAGGTTCTACTTAATGTAGCTGGATGTAGGTGATCCAAAGCTGTATAGTGCCGAAGCTCTGCGAGTGAAGAAGGAATAGTGTTTTTGTTATCTATTTTCCCTTTCACTCGTGTGGAAGGGATTTTGATTTATTATGAACAATTAAGGAGGTGGTTAGTATGGACGCTGGCCCTGGTAGTAATAGTACGCGAAAAGTAAATAAAACGATTTTGTATGGAAGGGTAGGTGTAAGTATTAACTCATCTCATTATATAACTGAATTTGATAAATTTGCAGAAATTACAAACAATATGTAACATCGTATATTTATTTTACAACGAACGCAGTAAGGAATTCATAATATTTGCAGCAGAATAGAAGGGAAAGAAGGTAATTGAAATGATTGAAATATTCAAAACTATTGATGATAAGCTAACCGCTTTAGATAACATAGAAGATGGTGCTTGGATAAACCTCATTAACCCGTCGGAGGCAGAAGTACAGCAAATAAGTGAAAAGTTGAAACTGGATCCTGATTATATAAAGGCTGCCCTCGACGAGGAGGAAAGTTCTAGAATAGAGACAGATGAAGGAGTGACACTGATAGTAGTGGATATACCCTTGGCTGAAGCAAATGGGATATCCAGCAAATATATAACTCTTCCTTTAGGCATAACAATTACTGAAAACAACATTATAACGGTATGCCTGAAAGAAAACCAGATAATAAAAGACTTTATAGAAAAAAGGGTTAAAAGCTTCTATACTTTTAAAAAGACCAGATTCATCCTTCAGATTCTGTACAGAAATGCTACCAAGTACCTGCTGTATCTGAAGCAGATTGACAAGTTAAGTCATGCAATAGAAAATAAACTGCACAGGTCGACAAAAAATAAGGAACTGATACAATTGCTTGGCTTGGAAAAGAGCTTGGTTTACTTTTCAACATCTCTGAAAGCAAATGAAATTGTTCTGGAAAAGATGATGAGAACAGAAAATGTCAAGAGCTACCCGGATGATGAAGAGCTTCTTGAAGATACTATCATTGAAAACAAGCAGGCTATCGAAATGGCAAAAATCTATAGTGATATACTAAGCGGCACAATGGATGCTTTTGCTTCAGTCATATCCAACAACCTGAACATTGTTATGAAGTTTTTAACATCGGTAACTATAGTAATGGCAATTCCTACAATGATTGCGAGCTTTTTCGGAATGAATGTTCATGTTCCCTTACAGGATAACCCGATGGCGTTTCCAATAATTATCGCTATAGCAGTAGTTCTTTGCACTTGTGCAGCTATGTTTATGGCGAGGAGGAAGATGTTCTAACGGTATGGATTTGGAAAGTTTTAAATAAAAGTCTGTATGAAATAAATTTCATACAGACTTTTTTATTCTATTATGGATACTGCCTTTCTAAGAACTCTTGAAGCTATTGGAGCTGCCGTACTTCCGCCGCTGCCTCCATGTTCAATGATAACTGCCACTGCGACCTTTGGATTGTCAGCAGGAGCAAAACCTACGAACCATGCATGGGACTTTTCTCCGTTGCCTACTTCTGCAGTTCCTGTTTTACCGGCAATTTCTGTCTTGCTGGTTTTTGCTTTGGTACCAGTGCCGGATTTAACCACATCAATCATCATATCCTTAATCTCAAGGGCAGTACTTTCATCCATTACCTGAGCCAGCTGTTTCGGCTTATATTCCTTTACAATTTTTCCGGAGCTGTCTATTATACTGCTCACAGCGTATGGCTGCATCATAATTCCTTTATTTGCAATAGCAGAAACCATCAATGCAGCATGAAGGGGAGTCATAAGTACTTCGCCTTGTCCGATGGATTGCTGGGCTATGCTCTTCTTGTCAGTATTATTGGGGAACACACTTTGTGATACCTTGAGGTCAAAGGGTATACTCTTGTTGAACCTGAATTTCGTAGATTCATTGTATAAATTGTCGTTGCCAAGTGCTAGGCCCTGTTTTATAAAGTATGAGTTGCAGGACTCAGCAAAAGCATCATGCAAGCTTATTTGTCCATGGACTTCACTGTTAAAATCTTTTATAACATAGCCTCCGATATTTACGCTCCCTGTACAATCAATTTCTGAACTGGCAAGGTTGTTTTTTAAAATGGAGGACGATACAACAAGTTTAAAAATGGAACCAGGAGGGTATAAGCCCTCGACAGCTCTGTTCAGTAACGGGCTGGATTTGTCGTCTATAAGGCTTTCCCAGTCGTTCTGAACATTTGAAGGGTTAAAGTCCGGCTTGCTTGCCATAGCAAGTATCTCTCCCGTGTCAGGCCTTAGTACGACTATTGCTCCACGCTTTCCTCTTAGCTGATCCGATGCATAGGTTTGCAGAGATCTGTCGAGAGTGAGTTTTATATTATTTCCATTTATAGAATAATCGTTAATTTTACTTCTCAGAGTTTCCATGGTATCGCTGGAGTTCATAAGCTCCTTATTATAGAATGCCTCCAATCCGGAGGAACCGAGATTTTTACTTGAGTATCCGATTATGTGTGAAAAATAACGGCCATATACATATTTCCTTTTTACTCCTGATTTGTATTTTGTACTTTTTACGAGGACCTCGCCGTTCCGGTCCTGTATACTCCCTCGTATAACATTGGTGCTGGTTTCTCTAAGCCTTCTGTTGTATGAATTTGAAGAAATTGCCCGGGACTCGAATATGTTAAAATAAAGGAGGTAAAGACATACCAGCATAAATAGTGTCAGGTATGCATATTTTATTAACTTTATCCTGTTCTTCATATGAATCACCTCAATTCGGCCGATGGTTGAGCATTTTCATGCTGTTCCTGTCTTTTTTCTTTTATATAGTACAGCAGCCCAACATTGATGAACTGTGAAAGCAATGAACTGCCTCCATAGCTAATTAAGGGGAGTGTGACACCGGTTATCGGTATTATGTTCAGAACTCCGCAGACTATTATCAAGGTTTGTATTGCTGTCAGCGAGGTAAGCCCGAGTGCCGCATTGGAGTATATCTTATTACCGGCTTTAAAGCTGATATCCATGCTGATAAGCGTTAGAAGCGTATATATTGCCACCAGTGCCATAGCGCTCAGTATTCCCGTTTCTTCAGATATTGCAGAAAATATGAAATCAGTGTGAACCGCAGGAATGTACTTGGGATCCCCGAGAAAAATCCCTGTTCCAATGAGTCCTCCGGAAGCAACGGCAAAAAGGGATTGAGTTATCTGGTATGATTTTCCTGCAATATACTTCCATGGGTTGACCCATGCCAGTACCCTGTATTTGATATAGGAAAAGGTGAAATAGCTCACTAATCCTCCTAGAGCCGCAGCACAAGCAGATAATAAGGTATAGTAGCACTTTATGTCATTTGCAAGCAAAACTGTAAGGTAAGCAGTAAAGAATAAAAAGGCAGAACCCATGTCTCTTTGAAGAGCGAAGAATGCAACTACAGTAAGTACTGCCGCTGAAGTCCACATAAATCTCTTCAGGTCAAGGTCCTTGCTTAATATGCAGGAAATGAAGAACACGAACAATATCTTTATAAACTCAGAAGGCTGTACTAAAGTGTAGTGCAGATTTATCCAGTTTTTTGAGCCGTTGATTTCGGTTCCAAATAATTGCGTGACTATAAGCAGCGCAAGTATTAATCCCCAAAGGAGTATATAGTGCTTTTCTTTTATTTCCAGCAGCTTCATTGCAATTATTACTGCAAAGAAGACAAATATGCCCGCCAGGGCAAAATATGCCTGCTTTACCCCGTAATCCGGGCTTAACCTGTATAATATAAGCAGGCCTATGGACAGCAGGTGGAAAACAACATCAAAAAGCAGGAGGTCCTTCGTGGCAAGAAGCTTTCCGGTAATGAACCGTGAAAAGATATAAACCGCCAAAAGGCCGGAGCCTACATAAATTGCCCTGTAGTCAATAGGCTCATAATACGAAAGAAGTGCAAAGCCAGAGCCTACCAAAAGAATATTTAAAAAAGGTATTAAGTAACTTAAAAAACTTTTGCCTTTTAAATATACAAGATAGCAGGATATGCAGAAGGCTGACGTTATGAATATGTATACGAACCTATAAGTCCAGGATAATACTTCAAACATTTTATCACCAACCAATTTTGCATTTAATAAGTTAATAGTGCATGATACTAGTAGTTAAAGGTTAATACTTAAATTATACATTAAGATTCGCATATAGTAAAACTCATTACATTAGACGGAAATTTATGATAAAATATTTCAAGCAGAATATTTTTATAAAGGAGCATTATATGAAGTATAAATACATACTATTCGATCTGGATGGAACTCTGATTGACACAAACAAGCTCATTTTAGATTCTTTCAAGCATACATACAGAAAGCATCTGGGCAGGGAAGTGGAAGAGGCGGAAATTCTGAAATATTTCGGAGAACCTCTTATTGATACTCTCAGGCGGTATTCGGAAGAAAATGCCGAAGAGATGTTCAAAACCTATATTGAGTTTAACGAAGCCCAGCATGATTCCAGCGTATCCTTGTGCGGCAATATAAAGGAGCTGCTCAAAGAATTGAAAAAATCAGGATGCGTTATGGCAGTTGTTACATCAAAAAGAAGGAAAATCGCAGTCAGGGGCTTGGAGCTTTTTGATATCAGGAAGTATTTCGATTTGGAAGTAACACTGGAGGATACGGAACTGCACAAACCGAATCCGGCACCGGTTCTGAAGGCATTGGAGCTTTTGGGTTCAAAGCCGGAAGAGGCATTGATGATTGGTGACAGCATATTTGATATTCATTGCGCCCATGGAGCGGGAGTCAAGGCTGTACTTGTTAAGTGGAGTGCTGCCAAAGGGCATCAAGAAGAATCGGATGCGGCTGATTATGTGATAAATGAGACGTGTGAATTGGTCAATATAGTTAAGTAACAAAGGAAGGGATGTGCGCAATGCACATCCCATTTTTAATATTTTATCTCATCTTTACAAATTTCTTTTCAATCCATGCAACTGTCAAGTACATTAATGCAGCTGCCGCTGCGAGTATAAGCACGCTGGTCATAACAAGGTCCATCTTGAATACCTGCCCGCCATATATTATAAGGTATCCGAGTCCGGCTTTTGATACGAGAAACTCACCTACTATGACCCCTACCAAAGACAGCCCCACATTTATCTTCAAGGTGGAGATTATTTCAGGTATGCTTGATGGCAGTATTACCTTTTTTAATATCTGAAGTTTGGTCGCTCCAAAGGTTTTCAGAAGTTTTATCTTGTCCTCGTCGCAGCTTTTGAAAGCCTGGTATACGTTCAATATGGTTACTATTATAGAAACCAATAATGCCATTACTATTATGGAGCCTGTTGTGCCTCCTATCCATACCAGTATAATAGGACCAAGTGCGGTTTTGGGAAGCGCATTCAGCACAACAAGATAAGGATCAAGGACTTTTGCTATGAATTTAGACCACCAAAGTATTACTGCTATTAGAGTGCCGAGAATTGTTCCGGACAGGAAGCCTACTATTGTTTCATATATGGTCACTCCGGTATGCAAGAACAGCGAACCGTCGCCGGAAAGGCTTACAATTGTCCTTATTACCCTTGAGGGCTGGCTCATAATGAAGGGGTCAATCCATTTCATACGGGCTGCTATTTCCCAAAGCGCGAAAAAGAGTACCAGAAGTATTATTCTTGATATAGTGACGGCATTTTTTGTCATATTCTCCCTTTTTATAAATTCAATATGCTCTTCTGAGTGCTCGGCTGCAGGTAAAACGTATTCTTCAGACATGCACGTCCAGCTCCTTCCATATTTTATTGAAATAGAACCTGAATTCTGGAGCTTCTCTGCATTTTATCGGTGTTTTGCATTCTGCTGTCAGCTGTATTTCATGCTCAGACCTCAATTCTGCAGGCCTTTTAGTCAGAACTATTACTCTGTCGGACATAGAAACGGCTTCTGCAATGTCCACAATAATGCGATAATACCGCTTAAGCACCGTGGATGCTGATGTGGATGGCATTTCCGTCCCACGTTATTTTACTCAGTATATTCTTGATATATTTCCTTTTTTCGTTTATACCCAGCTTGTCGAAAACTTCAGGAAAGTTTTTTATTGCCTGGTTAACCAGGTCTATATTCATTTGCTCTATGTGATTACGTTCTCTCTCGCCCTTCAAGCGTTCAATCGAATACTTAAGTTCAGATGTCTTTTGATCAAGCTTCTCAATCTGGGATATTATGTACTTGGCAGCAGTGGAGTTTGAATTCTGAGATAGCTGTAATGTCAAGTTTTCAATGGCCTTTTCATTTTCTTCCAGCTCTTTATTAAATGTCTGCAGCTTTTTAGAATGGATTTTGTCCTGTTTGGCAGTTTTACTTTTGTTTTGGTTAAGAGCGTCAGAGAACTCTCCGGTACCGAGTGAAAGCTTCATAAGTTCATCCTTAACGAATTTGTCTGCATCCTTACCAACTACATTCTTGTTGGCACATCTTACACCATGGGACCTTTCCTTGGTAGTGCATATATAGTAATAATTTCGCTCCGGCTTTGTTCGCTTGCTGCCATAGCCCAAACGCATAAGGGCACCGCAATTGCATCTTATAAGGCCGGAAAGCAATCCGATTTTGCTTGTTTCATACCTGGGAGCTTTATCCTTGTTCTGTTCAATTATGTTCTGCACCCTTATCCAATCAGAACTGGGGATGATACCTTTATGCTTTGATATTGCAACTATCCACTCAGTCATGTTTTTAACACGGTTCCTTTTTCCTTTAACCTCCTGGGTCTTATTATAGGAAAGTACTCCATGAGAACCGTTGAATTCTTTTTTATCACTTGCTATATCAACATTATTGCGTGAGAAATAGTCATAGAGAAGCTCATCAGCTACTGCATATACCGGGTTGGAAAGTATCATTTTAAGTGCGGATTTATCAAAGTAGTTTCCATTCTTACTCTTAACTCCATTTTCAGCGCACCAGATTTCAAGCTTGGATATGCTCCCGAGCCTGAGGTACTGGTTATATAGATTTCTGACCAGCTCCAGTTCTCCCGGAATACCGGTCAGTTTATACATTTTCTTTTCATTCATCTCGTTGTCATAATAGGGTACCGGCTCGCTTTTAAACCCGGTTGGCGTTTTGCCGCCGGTCCAGCGGCCGGCTCGGGCAAGCTGCAGCATATTATCTCTGATGCGCTCTGCAATTGTCTCACGTTCAAGCTGTGCGAATACAGAGGCAATATACATCATAGCGCGACCAAGCGGGGTAGAAGTATCAAACTGCTCCCTAATTGATATAAAAGATATGTTGTATTCCTGGAGAGAGTTGATGAGGTTGGAGAAGTCGGAAATATTCCTGCTTATTCTGTCAAGGCGGTAGCAAACTATGGCATCGAACATATTTGCCTTGGCATCCTTGAGCATTTTCTGGAACTTCGGACGGTCAACATTTCCCCCTGAGAAGCCTTCATCTTCATATACAAATGCTTCATCCACCTTGAAGTTCTTTTCGATATACTCACGGCACATAGTGATCTGGTTTTCGATGGACTCCCCTATGCCGGTAAATTTTGATTTACGACTGTATATTGCAAATTTCATAACTCAACCTCCGTATAAAACAAAATGCCCGAAGGCATTATATGCATTGGATATTTTCCGTAATAGTTCCATCTTTAATGTGATACTCCATTTCATAGCTATTACAGAACTCAATTGTTTGATATGCTAATGTGTTAAAAAACTCCTTATACCCTTTGTATTTATTTATAAGCGGATTGTAATTCAACCTACCGAAAATAATTCTGTCAACAAATTTTATTGATTCTAATATTTCGCCATAATCCTGATCTACTATATTTGGTGTTGGATAAGGTTCTATGCTTACCCATGTCTTACAATCATGATCATGCAAATACTTTAAATTTCTTATTCTATCAGTATAAGGTGCAGATCCGGGTTCATATTTTCGCCTAAAGTTTTCATCCAGCGATACAAGTGTAATACCATACTCATTGTCGGGTGACAGGTCGACTAATTCTTTAGGGAGTAGACCTTTTGTTAGAGCAGTGGTCTTTATACCATTGCTATTGAGCATCTTTATGATTTCTATGCTCATATTAGATATTTCATTGTAACCATACATAAATGGATCTGTCGTAAAACATAGGTGTACAGACTTGATATCTTTCTTGTATCTAGGTATTTCTTTCATCAGGATATCAAGTGCATTAATAGCAAGCTTTGGTTTACACCATTCCTCATAATTTTTTACTTTCCCGAAACGCTTTGCTAACATCATTGCATAACAAGGGTATTTGCAGCCATGAGAACACCCAAGGACATGATTTATAGTATAATCGCCATACTCAACTCCGGTCTTATAAAGCATTGATTTCCTAGTGATTGCATCCATTTTTATCCCTCTCTATTTTTACTTTATAATACCATTATACCATAATTTAGATAAGAACATACGTTCTTGTTAAAAAATTATAATGTCATTGCCAGAAAGCCCTCTAGGTGTTTTTGATGTTATTCTCTTTACTGCAATCTTCCCTTCTTTTTCTAATGTTTTAAGTGCTTCTCTATAATGCTTTTCAACGCTTTGTGTAAGTATAAAAGTATTTTCGAGAATATTGTCATATGTAATCCTCTTACCTTTTGGGAAAAACTTCATAAGATATGTTTTTAGTGATTCTACATTAGGATCAAATAACCGAAGTTGTGACCTGGACTCCTGATATTGTAACTCCTTTGGACCAAGGTAAGCATAGTGCTCATTTTGATTGAACATTATTGATTTCATGATTGCCAAGCCCTTGAAATGATTTGTAGCATATATGAGGTAGTACAATGTTGAACATTTACTGTCTTCACAAATTCTAAATGGGAATACATATTTTGCACAGTTTTCTTCAATGAGCCTGCGCATATAAAGGTTACGCAATGCATGTTCTCTTTCAGTACCAGATAAATCAATATATTCCTTCCATTCACTGCAACCAAAAAGAGTATCGAAGTTTTTTTCCTGATGTTTTACCGATAAAAAACGGTTCATTTCTCTGAACATAAAGTTAAAGAATACTTCGGTGCGAGGGATGCTTAATATCCTTTTAACAGTTTCAAATGGTACACCTGTATATCCGAATGGATCAATAAAGAAGAAGGAGGGAACAAGATTATCCTTTGTTTTATCAAGTAGTTCATTAATGGCAGTATCAAAATCCTTATTCTCGTGAAAGACTGAGTGTACTGACGGAAAATCCTTTCTTCTTTCTGTGACAACTTCAACTAGGTTATCATAATTGTCCTTATCTCTTTCAACAAAGTAGCAAATGAATTTCAAATTACGAACTGACTTAAAATGTGAAACTTCTTGGCATGCCTGCATTGCAAGAAGAGGAGAACCATCACTGCCATTAGCATACTGCCCTCGGCCGGCAAATCCGTCTACATACATAATAGTATCGTTATTGCTCCCAAGTATAGGTATCCATGCTTCCAGGTACTTTTTCATTAAGGTATGCTTTACTTGAGCATGCTCAGAATAAGTCCATTTATTTTCGTCGTTATTTTTTAATGCCATCGCTTAACACTCCTTACATATACCTCTTAACAACCTCAATAATATTATCTTTATAGTTATAAATATCATCAATACTCTCAATTTGATATGTAATTGGGTTTTTGTTATCGTCAGGTAAATATATGTGCTTCTTGTTTCCATCTAGTTTAAGCCTGCATATCCATTTCCACGAATTATTGTCGTAAAGAATCCCAAAATACGATTGAGTGTCTTTGTAGCTTATTTTCTCCTTTGGCACTATATCTCTTAGGAATGTTTTTATTGTGTAGAAAAATTCCATTTCTTCTTCTGTTGTTATTATTGCTGGCTTGCTTACCGGCTCAGGCTCAAATGTAGACACTTCCGCACTTGGAGCAGACTTCTGCCCTTCTTGGATATCATTGTTCTTTAGAGCAGATGTTATTTTTTCATTCATCAACTCATTTACGAATTGATTCATTGACTTTCTCACAATCTCTCTAAACCTGGTAATGACATTTTGTGTTTTTACCCCTGTATAAACTTTTCCGGATATGAATTTTACAAACTCATCTTCAGGTGCTTTTAACTGTGTAGTCATGTACTTAATTATTTCATTTGAATATTTGAGCTCGGAAGCAGCATTGAAAATAGTATCAATATCAAATGATTGTTTGTGGAATTTTTTTAGCTCATTAATATAAGATTCTTTTATATCTAATAAGTTAATCTCTAAGAAAGGTTTAGCATCCATCTTGTTCTGCTCATCCAAGTCGGTATAAAACCTATATATAATTCCATTTGTCAAGATTGCAAATTTCGCTGTAGAAGTGCCGAAATATCGGAATAGTTGGGAATCATACTTATCAAGATTCTCTCCGCACCATTTTGCCTCAATTAATATTACAGGGTTATTATCCTTCATTATTGCATAATCAACTTTTTCACCCTTTTTTATCCCTACGTCAGCAGTATACTCAGGTACAAACTCATGTGGATTAAAAACATCATAACCGAGCATTTGGAAGAAAGGCATAATCATTGATGTTTTAGTAGCTTCCTCTGTTGCGATGTTATCCTTTATACCCTCGATCCTTTTTGAAAACTGTTTCAGCTCATCAATAAAATCCATACTTATCCCCCTCTATAAATTTATCTTCTTATTAATAAATATCGCACATGTAGCGACATTGTTCGACAAAATATTACTAAATAAGTACAATTTACCATGTATGGTTATATAAAAAGTTCCGTTAGGAACCTTTTGTTGCAGCAGCTTTATCAGCCGTTTGATTGGCAACTTGACTTTCTTGATATTTTCTCCAGTGAGGCAGAAGCCCTTGAAGATAAAAGGATGTTTTATTGCCGCAGCATTCACAATAACGGGCGTTGCCATCAGGGATATTACCGCAGCTGAATTTATATTCTTGATTACCCATAATATCAATACTGCGGATCTCGTTTGTACACTCCTGAATTAAATAGGTATTACAATTTGGACAATAATGTTCATCGGCTATTTCCGTATTTCCGCATGTAGGGCAGGAGAGGGCATGTCCATATTCATCTGTCTCTATTGCATACAGGTATTCTACCGGCTCTTTATCTCCTGTGAAGTTTGTCAAAAGTGAGCAGCCGCATATGGCACAATACTTGGCATACGGGTTATTCGTAATATTTCCGCAGACAATACATGTTATATTTTTGAATATATCAAATAATTTATAAGTATTTTCAATAGAATTAGGGTAGCTTACAGGTTCGGGCTCTGTATCAGCGATTTGTGGCTCAATGGGTACAACTTTATTTTCTTGAGAAGAGCTGCCGCTGAGTATAAGCAGGGAATCTTTCTTTCTCTGTATTTTCAGTGAGTCCAGCCTGTTAAGCAACGACTCCCATGATACGTTAAAAAGATTGTAAAGCTTACCGATATTAGCAGCAGTAGATGGAGGATGTTGCTTTATATATTTATATACCCATTCTTCAGGCATTAATAGCTCTGCAGCAAATGCGTTAGCTTCTTTATCAATATAAGCACAGCCTATTTCATCTGATAGATATTTCTTATAATTTATAAAGTGTTTAAGAATAATATGGCCGGCTTCATGGGCATATGTCCAGGTGGACATATCCTTATATTCTACATTATTTATATATATTTTATATTTGCCGCTTATAAACCTTGTAAACCCTTTTTCATCAGGATCGCTGAAGTTATATAGCTGCCCGAGCCGGCATACAATGCTTTTGGGGTGAACTGGCGGCTCTTCAATATTAAAGCTTCTTAATGTATTTTGAGCAATGGACTTTATTTGTTTTTTCCGTGAAGTGGTAAGTAGTAGGCTCATGAATGTCACTGTCCTTTGATTGCGTTACAGCTGCGAATGTGTTCAAAAATAAAGAGCTGCTCAATAAAGAGCAGCCCCATACTTACGGATTATTGGCAGGCGGTAAACTCTGCATCTCTTTTGACCACGAGGGCGCGTGGGGAACCTTTCCCACCTCAAATAATCCTATTTAATAGTATTAACAAAGTTTATTTTTTATTTCATTTATATTATAAAATATTAATTTTATAAATACAAGTGAAATAAAAAACCTAAATTTTATGGTATCTGCCTTTATTTATTCTTGCTTTGCACTTGCTATCATTTATCATATAAAAACTTGATATCGATAACGGACCCGATGTATTGTTTATCTTTAGCCCAATTGTAACAAAATCATCAATTTTTTTAACAACTTCGATACAGTTTGCTTTATTAGGATAAATCCCGCAATACTCTGGAGATGAAAGTATTTGAGGAAGCAGCTGAAAATATTTAAAAAAATCCTTTCCATGCTCTGATCTGGCGTGTCTGATTGCTCCAGGAGATATAAAGACACGCTTGTCCACAATTGAAAGATTTAAAATAGTTATTACTTTATTATTTAGGTCACACACATATTGGGAAGTTACAGCATATTCATCTAACATTTGGCACCTATTTTCAATCGTATTATTTATATATCATTTCATTAACTTTGCTCCTCATCATCAACAGGCCAGGCGGATTCAATGATCTTCAACAGCCGTTCTTTATCTTTCTGGGTAAGGGGTTTAGCGTCACGGTTTATTATTGTGCCGAGCTGGTCGAATATATCCTCATTCTTTTTATTATCATGTTTATTTGTTTTATTAATAAATGTTGTTTCAGATTCAATGTAACCAGCAGCTTCCATTAATTGCTTATAAGTAACTCCATTATATGCTTTATCGGCAAATTTTCTTATAGTTTCTGGATTAGGAGATGTATCTATTAATTCTCTCACCAATCTAGAAATATGGGCTGCACTTACTCCGCAATGTAAAGCATATTGATTAATTGACCTTTCTCCTTTTGCTCTTAAAAGAAGCTCGGAAAACTTATGTTTATCAAAGTGATTCATGAATAACACCTCACTATATACCTATATTGTATTTTAATTATTGACTGTAAACAATAACGTAATAAAAAAAACATGAAAAAATTAACAAAAAGTATTGACTGCACTCAATAACGTGTGATATATTTTAACTACAGTCAACATTACATGCAGTCAATAGCACTGGAGGTGAGTCTATGGATATTATAAAAGAGAAGGTTATTGAACTAATGGAAAGGTACTGTGAAGGTAACTACAATGCATTCGCAAGAGAGTTAGGTCTAAATGTGGCACATTTATATAGAACACTTAATAACCCAAATAGTAAGGCAGGAGCTAAATTTTTAGGTTCATTGATTGATTTTTGTGAAAGAAAGGAGCTTGATTATAAGGAATATATTTTTTTAAACAAACCGTTGACTGCATGTAATGATACGACTATTCAGGCGAGTTAGGGGGTGAGGGAATGAAACTGATAACCAAGGTAAGAGAGGTAAAGCAAGTTTCCAATATCGATGAGCTTGATAAATTGGTGAAGGAGGACTGGATACTCTTATCAGCATTATCCAGTCCGGAAGGAATACTTTTTATTCTTGGTCGGTTGAATCTTGATTAAGTCTTGAGATTACATCTTTCGTGATATTAGCAAAAGATTCCCCTGTAATTTTATCAATTGTCTTGTTAAGTGAAGGATAACCGAGAACATAGTGAAGCTTTTGCATATCCGGGAAATTCTCATCATAACAAGTTTTGTATGTTTCGATTAATAACCAACCTGCTTTTAATAGATTATTGACTTTTTCAACAGCTATTTCACCAGCATGTGATGAGTAATCGGTAGGGGATATTTGCTTAAATTCACAAAACATCGTTAAATCCACAATAACACCTCCTTATGAAAATTTTACCATATAGAGGTGTATGACTACAAGCGAGTTAGGGGGTGAGGAAATGGGAGAAGCAGAGAAGGCGATTTTTAGCATCGTCCTACAAAGTGAAAATCAGGCTTTAAATGAGGCATATGAAGCTTATCTTTCAGCAAAGGAAAAGTTGCAAAGATGCTTGTACGAAGAAGGGATTGTCCTCCATGTAGAAAAGGGGTAAACCGCCAGCGCCAACTGGCGGTTTACAGAGCTATTCGGACAAATACTCAATAATTGCATCTTTAAAAACCTGAAGAGTTTTTGCGGTTTCATCTCTCAGTATTTCTAAATTATGCTTATCAATTGGAGCATCATATGCTGCATTGGATGAAACATTAGTAGTTTTAAAGCGACGAATTATGCCAGACAATTTTTCATTTAATTGGTTTATATCTTTCATCATTAAGCACCTCCTTATGGAAATTTTACCATAATGAGGTGGGCAAGCACAAACAAGTTAGGGGGTGAGGAAATGGATAGTATTTTTAATGATGCAGTAAAAGAAATAATACCACTATATACAAAGTGTATTACAAAGGCAGCAAATGATTTTATTGAGGGAAAGAAAGTAGACTGCGAATCATTGATATCATTGCATGATTCTATTAGAGTACTTCATCATCTTAAGAAAATTTCTGAGGGAAATGAGTAAGCTAAGGAACAGAGCCTTAGCCTAACATAAACTATATCTTTTCCCACTCATGGATATCGGTGGGTACTTGATCCAGTTTACCGTCAAGGTTATCCCAGTCATAGCAGCCAGTGACATGACAATAAACATCATCAGCTGCTGCAACAGCTGAGTGATAACTACCATAACAAATGTCACTGATAATTAATTCAAATCTACCGGTTGAGTTATTTAGTTTTATTGCCATAAGACCAATAGGGCTTTTATAGATATACAAGTGAACCACCTCTATTTAGAAATTTTACCATATAGAGGTGGACAATCACAAGTAAGGTAGGGGGTGAGGTGAGGAATTGTATGGCATAGTACAATCCAATTCGCTCATAGGTTATAGGGAAGGAAGGTGGGGAGCATGGCCAAAAGGCAGCCAATAAAAGTAATTGTGCACAAACCAAGCGATGAAGAAGTATCCAAACTTGTGGCAAGGGCATTTGCACAGATAATTGACGACCGGATCCAGGCACTTCCTGAGGAAATGAGGGTACCCACTTATGATGCGATCATAGAATCATTGAAAAAGCTCGTATGAAAAGAAGAAGGCCGTTAAGCCTTCTAATTAAAAAAAGAAAGGTGGGACATGTATGTTGACAATTGAAGAAGCTTTGTGGCTTGCATCAAAAGGTTACTATATAGCTTGCAAAAGAGGTAACCTGAGTTACATCGGTTATGAAGGCTAGGGCAGAAGCCCTGGGACAGGGCATGTAAAATGATTAATCGGACTGATTTAGTGGCTGGGTGTTTATGATGGGACCGACTTGCTACAGTTTTATTTTAACAGGTCATCAAGTGATAAATAAACCTGCTAATTATATCGGTTTTAGATAATTTCAAACAAAATATCAAAGGAGGTATTGATTTGTTAGCGGAAGCAATAAAGGAAGCAAGAGGAAGATATGGTGTTTCACAAACTGCACTTGCGGGCAGGCTCAATATATCTCAGTCAGTTATAAGTGATGTGGAAAACGGGAAAAAGAATTTATCTCATGATCTGGCTTTCAGGCTCCCAGAAGTGCTTAACAATGACGCAAAGGTCAAGGCTGAAATAGCCCACGAAATGAAAACAGAGTTTTTCAACGTACCGGTGCTAAGGAATATTGATGACAGCCCCAAAAATGTGCTTGATGTATTGGTGTCTGAAGCTGCAGAGGCAATAAAAAGTGTCCAGGATATAAAGAGACTGCTATTGAATAAGCGCCCCGGTGCCCAGTTGGATGAAGAGACAATGACAGAGTTAATTCCACTTGAGGAGCAGATCGGGGACTTGTTCGCAGCCCTTAAGATGCATCTTATATCAATGAATGTAAGTTATGGACTGAATATCAGGACTGTTGAAGCCAGGGTGAATGCTAAGCTACGAAGGAAGGGCTATATATAAAAAAAGAGTGCTTAAAAAAGCACCAAATTTATGTTCCATTTATATTTTATCATTACATAAATGAGTCTGCAATACTTTGAAGTTCCTTTATAAAACAAAATGTCGGGAAAGGTGATGAACATATGAATACCATCAATTTTACATGTAAAATGCGTAGAGGTAAGTCAATTGAAGAGTGGCCGGCTACGATAACTAAGCTTATAAATCACGGAAGCCACTATGAAATGCAGATATCTTCCCGTTCCAGCATAACGGTAATATTTGGTGATACACTGAGAGGCGGCTTCTGCTGCATACCTGGTGACAATGCAGGTTGTGAGTTAGCCGGATACAATGATTTATTCTGGAACCTTGAACGCATCACAGCTGCTATGAAAAACAAGGTGGATGCGGTAACGGTGGCTTTTGCTATAGCTGCCGTTGGCAAGCTGCTTGATGAGAACGGGCAACTATCAAAAGCCTTATAGGAAAGAGGATTAAAATTCTAAACTCCAGTACTGAACTGGTAAATCATGATAATTTATGAAAGGGGGTGTACTAGTGGATAAACTTACTATCGCCAATATAGCCAGGGGGGCATTGGTAGAGCAGTTTGAAGTTGAACTTGAGAAAGTTCTCGACAACATAGTTGATCCAAACACAGATCCTAAGAAGGTCAGGAAAATTCAAATCAACATGGAGTTCAAGCCTAACGAGAAGCGAAACATGGCAGAGATAAAGTGTCAGACTAAATCAAATCTCGTACCGGCAAATACGGTTGAGACAGCAATAACAATCGGAAAGGGTACGGACGGGACCATAGCAGCGGCTGAATTGGATTCAGAGATATTCGGCCAGTTGAAGCTTGGTGATGAAGGCAACATAGAAGAGGCTGGGAAAATAGTCCAATACATTAAGAAATAGGAGGAAGAGTACAGATGATAAAAGCAGCATTAGAATATCTAGTCAACTTAGGCAAGACAGAAGTTTTGGAAGTCGATGGTCAGAAATATTCAACAAAGGGACTGCATCATATTACACAGCCTAGCCCTGATAATCTGGTTATTACAACTCTTACTGGTTTGGTGGACTATATTATATCCAAGATTGATGATCATAAGACATCATTACTTATGCAAGTAGTATCGCCGAAGCAGGTGAGAGTATATTCACCGCTAAAACCGGATGCAATTAGGGATTACTACATAGAATGTACGGCGCAACTTCCTGATATATGCTTTGGAAAATTTATTGACATCGAGAATTTTAACATCATGCTTCAAAGCTGCTTTGTACAAAATGAACATTCTGCATCAGTTCTCCAGGTAGTTGGAAATATCACAGAACAAACAGTTAGAACAGTGGGTGACGATGGAGTATCACAGGAGGTAACAGCAAGAGCAGGTATAGTAAAAGTTACTAATGTACCTGTACCTAATCCGGTGATATTAAAGCCATTCAGAACATTTGCAGAAGTGGAACAGCCTGAAAGCAAATTTGTATTCCGTATGCAGGATGGACCCAGAGCTGCAATCTTTGAAGCTGATGGTGGAGCATGGAAACTGGAAGCAATGAGGAATATTAAGGAATATCTCAAAATAAATCTTGAAGGTTGCAACGTAAAGATTATCTCATAATAAAAATATCTGAGAGGGCATAAAAAAGAGCCCTCTCAGAGCAAAAATTATATTTCCAATATAAATATATCATATTATTCAAAATATATCAAATCTATAAGGGGGTATTACAATGCAGAGCGATAAAGTGAAGGTCAACATGGTCAGTTGTAATGATCAGAAGCAGCATAAGATAAAAGCAATATTCCCTACAGGTATTTCAACACATCATAAAGGCGTACTTGTAGCCCTTCCGGAGGAGGGTGATTCAACGGTAAAAATATATATTCTTGGGTGCTCAGGATCTGAGTATAGAAAAGCGATTGAAGCCATGCTGAGTCAGATAAAAGAGCTCGGTGAGGTGAGATTTTGAAGCAGATTGATATATTTAGTGAAATTATGGTAGATAACTTCGCAGGTGGTGGTGGCGCGAGCACAGGCATAGAGATGGCAATTGGACGGTCAGTAGATATAGCAATTAATCACGATCCCGCCGCTATAGCAATGCACCGTGCAAACCATCCTAATACAGAGCATTATTGCGAGAATGTATGGAAAGTGGACCCAAGGAAAGCCGTTAGAGGCAGGCCTGTGGCATTAGCCTGGTTCTCCCCGGACTGTAAACACTTCTCAAAGGCTAAGGGGGGAAAACCGGTTGAAAAGAAAATCAGGGGGCTTGCATGGATTGTATTAAGATGGGCGGCTCTTGTAAGACCAAGAGTAATTATGTTGGAAAATGTGGAAGAGTTTCAAACCTGGGGGCCATTAAACAGGCGTAAACACCCAATAAAGAGCAAGAAAAGTCAAACGTATTGGAAGTGGAGGGGACAGCTTGAAGCATTAGGATACGATATTGAGACAAAAGAACTGATTGCGGCAGACTACGGAGCGCCAACAAAGCGAAAACGTTTCTTCATGGTTGCACGGTGTGACGGTAAGCCTATTGCGTGGCCTAAGCCTACTCATGGAGATAGAAACAGTGAAGAAGTGAAAAACGGGCTGCTTAAGCCTTATGTGCCAGCTGCAGACATTATAGACTGGGATATTCCATGTAAGAGCATATTTGACAGAAGCAAGCCTCTGGCAGAAAACACTATGAAACGAATTGCCCGGGGATTACAGAAATTTGTTATCGAGAATCCAGAGCCATTTATTATTCAAGTAAATCATAGTGGTGACAGTTTTAGAGGGCAAGTGTTAGATGAACCTATGCCAACAATCACAGCGAAGCATGGATTTGGGCTTGTAACTCCATACATTACTCAAATAGGGCAGACCGGATTTACGGATGATAGGTCAAAGAGTGTTGAAGAGCCTATTACAACAGTGATGTCAAAGCAAGAGCATATGCTGATAGCACCCACTTTGATTCAGTACCATTCCGAAACATCAAAAGATGAAGTTAGAGGTCAGACGCTTGAAGAACCAATTATGACAATTGACAGTAACCCCAGATATGGGTTAGTGAGTGCTTTCATCAGCAAATATTATGACGGTACTTATAAAGGTGCTGGGAGCAAATGTGATGATCCCTTACATACGGTAACTGGTAAAGACCACAATGCACTGGTTACAGATCATATAATTCAAATGAATAACAATATGGTCGGAACTGATATGAGGGAACCACTAAATACCATAGTAGCAGGGCCCGGACATATTGGAGAGGTAAGAGCTTTCTTAATTAAATACTACGGACAAGGCACTGGGCAGGATATCAAAGAACCTCTTGATACCGTGGTTGGCAAAGACAGATTCGGGCTGGTAACAATAGAAGGCCAGGATTATCAGATAGTAGATATCGGCATGAGAATGCTTGAACCACATGAACTTTTCAGAGCTCAGGGATTTCCGGAGAACTACATAATTGACCGTGACGACAAAGGCAATCCATATCCTAAAAAAGAGCAGGTAGCCAGATGCGGTAATGCAGTACCTCCACCATTCGCAGAAGCTTTGGTAAGAGCTAACTTGCCGGAGCTGTGCGATAGCGAGGATACAGGTAGATATTATAGTGCGGTATAACACATCATGATCATTATGCGAACTAAGAAAAAATAAATTTAATCGTCATAGGTAAGCTTTTAAATGCCGGCAGCCTTTCCGACGGGAAAGGAACTTATGATGAAATCAAATAAGAAAAATGAATATAAAAGTAAAGTATACACAGAACGACCGGCGTACGCAGATTTTAACGCGCCTCATAAATTTGAAGCCATTAAAAGCATAATCGCCAGAAGACTAATTGAGTACCCAAATGCGATTTGCTCCTATTCTGGTGGAAGTGACAGTGACATCATGCTGCATCTGATCGAAACAGTGCGTAAAATTTACAATCTCCCACCCATTCAATATTGCTTTTTCAACACCGGGCTTGAGATGGAGGCAATTAAGCGGCACGTCTGCGAAGTAGAGAAGCTATATGGGGTCACAATTACCGAGCACCGTCCTAAAAAGAACATTGTGCAGGCCACAAGGGAATATGGGCTGCCGTTTGTATCAAAGATTATGTCATCTGGGCTTGAAGGGGTGCAGAAAAAAAACATCCCATTGTCAATAGCAGCAGAATACGCAAATGCAGAGGATAAGGCGGCAAAACGAGCAGAGCTTAAAGAACGCTATCCAAAGTGTGAATCAACAATTAACTTTCTATGTGGATGCAATTCTGCGGGGGAACCACGGCCGGACATCCAACTCGTCATAAACTCGTCAAAATATATGCTTGACTTTATTATTGAAAATCCAATCCC
This sequence comes from Caulobacteraceae bacterium, assembly GCA_050261415.1. Classification (GTDB taxonomy): domain Bacteria; phylum Bacillota; class Clostridia; order Lutisporales; family Lutisporaceae; genus JBLNDG01. The sequence continues at coordinate 42,695 of JBLNDG010000132.1, forward strand.
ATTTAAAGTAAGCAACAAATGCTGTGATTGCTGCAAAAAGCAAGTAGCGCATAGCGTGCAAAAGCCGTTTGATATGATAATCACAGGAGAGCGCCGGGATGAGGGTGGTATGAGGTCGGTCCCGCGCAAGGATAATACATCAATGTGCTTTACCGAAACGGCTGATGGAAAATACAGACTTCGACCTCTGTTTTATGTGTTGGATGCGGACAAAAAGTGGTACAAAGACTACTACGGGATTCGCTATTCGGATGCCTACGAAGTGTACGGATTAACGCGCACAGGATGTTGTGGATGTCCCATATCGGCAAAAGCAATAGAAGATTTGGAAAAGATAAGGCCCTTTGAGCCGAATTTGGTTAAGGCCGCATGGAACGTGTTTGGTGACAGCTATAGATATCGTCAGCAGTACAACGAATACAAGGCAAATAGACGGAGGATTGAAGTTAAGCAGAAAGATTATACAGATTCATTTTTAGAGGATGCCTAAGACGCATCACATGATTTAAGCGAAGGAGAGATTGTATGACAAGATTTACATTATTATCAAGCAACATAGACAAATTGAGCTCATTTATCGCCATGATAAGCAAAGGGCATACAATTTGTGGACTATGTAATACAGATCGCAAAATATGCAATACGGAGATTAATAATAATTGTGTTAAGCAGTATCTAGATACGGAGTTAGATGCGGATTTTACCTGTAACTTTATGAAAGTCTAATTTGCATTTCATGATGGAGGCGGTATGGCATGGCACACATTGAGGTATGGTACCGATGTCCTGTTTGCAACCTTGCATACGACAACCAAAGAGAGGCTATCGGATGCAGAAATGCTCACCCCGTCAAATCGGAAAGATGGGCAGTTGGGAATGGCGGAAAAGCGGTACGGATTTCTGATAATTGCACCCCAGACGGATACGGCGGAGTCAACTGGGCACTGCGGGAAGCAGACCTGAGCGACCTCATAGAGGAACGCAAACGGCAGTTGGAGGGAAAATGATAGAAATGCGACATAAAGGCAGGTGAGGATTTGAATATCCAGTTAATAAACTTAGAGTACGAAACATATAACGATCCAAAGTATAAAAACAACTATGCACTTGAGCAGATTAGAAAGCACCATGAGGCACTAGGGGATAAAGTATACAGCTATCGTGAGGGAGTTCCTTTACTGATATATGACAAAACTTATGTTAGCTCAATATTCACTTGGACGAAAGAAAAGAAGGAAGCTCAGGAAATATTGAAATATGCCAATGATAGTTGGGAGTTTGGTGGCACAGGGTTTGATATCCTCAAGAGACTGCCTTGTGAAATCGAGCAGATAAAGGTAAATAAAAACTTTGGCTGGACTCAAAGGGGCTGCAACAACAAATGTGTTTTCTGTGTAGTTCATAAAAAGGAAGGTTGCGCTCATGAAGTGGGTGATCTTTATGACATATGGGATGGAAAGTCAAGAAGAATAACTTTATATGACAACAATATCCTTCAACTGCCGAAGCATTTTTTATGGATATGCTCTCAGATCCGTAAAGAAGACATCAAAGTGGATTGGAACCAGGGGCTGGATATTCGGTTAGTTAATGATGATGTAGCAAAAGAGCTAAGTACCATAAAACATGCTGAATATCACTTCGCTTTTGATAACTCTTCATTAGATAAAATAATAGCTGAGAAGGTTGAAATCCTTAAAAAGTATGATATTAACTGCAGCATTTTCTATATGATTGTAGGTATCCAGGATAAGAAAGGGAAAACAGCTAAAGAGGATATTGAGGATGCGCTATATAGATTGAAACTGCTAAAGCAATTAGGGCAGAATGCCATGGTTATGCGGTACAGGAAAGTTAGTGATGATCAGCCTGAAACATTAATAAATAGTGAGACAAAGAATCTATACATACCTGTTGCGAACTGGGGCAGTGTGCATAGTGCATTCCAGAGCATGGACTTTTACAATGACTACCTAAGTAAGCACGAAAGAGGCATGCCATACAAACAGTATTTTGATGAAATGGGAATTGCGATATGACGCAATGCAAGGAGGTCAAGATAAATCAATGGATATTCATAAGGATAATTACAGACAATGCAGCATTGCTCCTTATATCGTGGAGTCTTCAACTGGCGAAAGCATTTGTATATGTCATACTGATGAAAAAGCGGAGCTGATAGTTAGAGCACTGAATCTCATGCCAGGATTGGCGGATTCGTTGAAAAATATTGAACGGATATGTGAGGAGATAGACAGGGATGCGGATGAGCCTGATAAAGTAATGTGTGGTACCGGGAGAATTACACTTGAAACGGCAAAAGCTTATCCAAAGCATTTAAGGACCAATAGTTGACTTAAGCAGTCTGAGTGATAGTGTAAAGTAGCGTATGAAAAACGCCTCAAGACACTATCAAGGTAAAATTGCACATTGATAAGTGAAAAATGTACTGAGTT
>JBLNDG010000133.1:0-2655 GCA_050261415.1 Caulobacteraceae bacterium
CAGGTATACCCATTTGTATAGCCAAATCCTCTTGCCCAGCAAGTGCCAGCCTCTTTTGGTTCTCAGGTCAATTTTATCAGGGGAAGCGGCTAATTTAGGTGACATAAATCCCATAGTGCAACCTCCATACTAAAGCTGCTAAATTTTTGACAGTGTGAGTTGAGAATATTTATTGCCTGACTGAAACTTCATTAAGTGTCTGATAGATAATTTTCTTATACTCGAATAATAATATTACGAGAGTTTGTACATCATTTATTTTATATATATTGCAATTTCAAATAATAAATGACTGAATTATTACCTGAATTTTGCAGTAAGATAAGCGAAAAAGAGCCCTTAACCCTACTAAAATAGCGGATTACGGGCTTTTCATTTTTATCAAAAGTTGTAGTGTATTAATTCATTTTTTTAGCGTTTGCAATAATTTTTTTAATTTCTCCTCTTGTACGATATTTCTTGCTTAAGTCAATACCAAAGACCTTTTCGAGACTCTGGATTACGTCATCAGTGTAATGAAAATTGTAAAGGTTTTCACCAATCGAGCTACAAGTATAATTGCGGAGAGAATCAAGAATGTCAAAAGCAGAGAACTTAGGTATTTGATTCGAGGCTCCATCTGAGGTTGCCGGAAGAGCTGCCTGATTCATTCTCAATTCAAGGATACGGATTAAAAGCAATGCGACAAAACAGGTTAGAAAATGAGCTTCAATATGCGCTTCCAATGAGACATAAACCGGGCGTGTCCTAAGCTCAGACTTGGATATTCTGAAAGTCTCTTCGATCTTCCACAGGTTATGGTACATTTCAATAATCTCGCTGTCGCTGCGGTCTAATTCACTGGTGACGATAGAATAGTAACCGTCATATTGTTCTTCTTCCCGGATTTTATCCGTGTCTAGATAGAGCTTTGTGCTGGTTTTCACAATTTCGCCATCTTCATTTATCTGAATCCCTTTAATATAAGAGGCGGCACTATACGATAAGGAACGAGCAAGAGATGAAGGAGACTTGATATATCTCTGTGCCTTGGCAATAGTACGATTCCGATCATAGCGGGCCTTGTCCGCATAATCCTGACTGAAGAAAACAACTTGTTTCTGGTCAACACGTATTTTTTGCTTTTTTCCGTGACTGTCAGTAAAGGCGATCTCTCTGGGATAAATACGGGATTTGCATTTGCTATGCTTGCCATTTTCCCGATATCCGCTCTGTTCCAGTACATACTGCTTGAATTCCTGATCAGCACCTCTGATGGATTGGCTATAGATGTATCCGTTGCCGGAAGCTATTTGGTAAGCAATGTTGTCACCACAGTTGAGCCCCTTGTCGGCTACAACTACAAGTCGGCCGAGACCATACTCTTCTTTGACTCGATTCAAAATGGGGTTGAGAGAGAGTTTTTCCGATTGGTTACCAGGGAAGAGGTGAAACGCCAAGGGTAGACCTTTGCTATCCAGCAGCAGTCCCATCTGGACAATTGGGCTGGAACGTTTTTCCTTGCTGGGACCCTTACGCCTGAGTTCATCTTCTTCATCTATTTCAAAATAATAATTGGTAACGTCGTAATAAGCCAATTCATGATTTCGTCCATACTGATTTCGTATAGCATTATTGAGCCAGGCTTGTAGATCCAGATTGAATCTGTCTAAGTAGTCGAGACTGCGATACACGGATTCCAGGGACGGAGCAAGAGTCTCAAAGAATCGGTTTTGCTTATCAAATGCCTCTTTCTTAGAACCGGGATATAAAATTCGTGAATAAACAAGTAGACGAAAGATAGCATTCAAATTGAAGTCTATGTTGAGTCTGTTTTCGTGACGCTTAAAAAAAGTATGAATGCCCAGTTCATGATAAATCTTTTCAAGGAAAACATAGCCGAGATTTTTTAATCCGATTTCCTGATCGGAAATTTTCGTAGATGGATCGAATAGAAAGTGGATGGGTTCAGATGTACGAGATTCTTCTTTTGTGCGCTGTCGTGCAATTTCCCTGAAGTGAGCGATTGGGTCGGGATATTGTTTTTCCAATTCATCCAGGTAGCCAAGAACTTCAACATGCTTTTGCTTTACCTTGCCATTTTCTCTGTAAGATCTGGTTAGAGTTAATAGTATCCTGCCGTTTTTGCAGCTATTTTTCTTTACAAACATGGACAAAACCTCCATGGAATATATCTTTATCCTATTATACCATAATATACACTATACTACAATACATAAAATATACAATATTTTTTGTATAAAGAAACCCGTTATCCGGGGTCTGGTGCGTCTTTGACGGAATCTATTCTATTCTACTGCTGCAAAAGAAACGAAAGCAAATAGGCTATTGATTTGGCCAAAAAGATAGTATATGATAGAAACAACAACAAAATGAATACGGTTGGTACAGGTTGCAGTAACATGCATTAATAGGGAAACAGGTGCAAACCCTGTGCGGTCCCGCCGCCGTAAAAGCATCCGCGATTGATGCGGCTCATTGAGAGCAGCAGCCACTGGGCAACTGGGAAGGCCAATCGCCTGCGGATAACCTCCGCAATGCTTCAGCCGGAAGACCTGCCTGTACTGAGAACACCGATAACTTCACGGGGATTGGGGGGTGTTGTCAATATGCAAGTGTGCAGGTTCTTATAGGCCCTGCAGCTTCTGCATATGT
>JBLNDG010000134.1:0-12628 GCA_050261415.1 Caulobacteraceae bacterium
TATTGGAGATGCTGTATACATCCTTTACCTTGTCATACACCCATCTCCGTCCCGCTGTCTCCAAAACATAAGCATCATTAAAATCAGCAATTATATAGGAATTGTGGTATTTCAAATTCTCCGTATACCCTGCTTTTCCACCCTGTCCGTATTCTTCTATCAAAGCTGTCATGTAATGCAAAGCATCCTCTGCAGTAGAACACACCTCCAATGCCAATCTCAGGATATCCATGCCCAGCAGGGTGTTATTCTCTACCTTCTCCTTTGTAAATACAGCTTCATTTCCAATAACCAAGCCCTTTTCATTCACACCCATTTCAGCTCCCCAAATCCATTCAGGCTTGAACAAAATCATTTCAAAGGTCCTCTGCGCCTGCTCATCCTCGCGTGTTACATCAATATAGGTGCACCTGATGCTTTCACCCTTTTTAATCTCCCTTCCCGGAACCTTCACTATTATGTGAGGTTCATTCGGTTCCCTGTCACTATTCTTTGCAAACAGCAGTGACCCGTCACAGGTCGAATTAGGCAACGCCACCATGGTATCGCACATATACACTTCTCCTTTTTCTTATTGCTATGTAGTTTACGTCAGCATCACACTAATGAAGAATCGGCTGACGTAAATAATATCAAGGTAATTGAATAGGTTTAAGCTGCGCTTTAAACCCATTCAATATAGTATATATATTGGCTAAAATTTCAGGTTTTCCTGCCAAAGCACATTATGATTTTCGCACCCCTGCAAGTGCCATATAAAAAAGGCTTCTATTGAAATATCTTAACGACCATGGAAGCCTTTTATGAAACTCATTGACGGAGCATAACAAATTAATGTGGAATATATGCTCCTATTCGTTATAAAACCGGTGCCCCCTTTGGCCTTATGTGGCACTTGGTTTAGTCAAATCATAATATGTAGAAGAAAGCAATGCCGGATAATCCAAATGAGAAAGGAGTGTTTCGCATGCCCGACCTAATAATGTTCAACATGATTGCAGCAAATGGTATGGAGACAAACAGCGCCATTATGATTGGTGATAACAATGCCACAGGCTGGGATTCAAATAACAAGAAACAATATGGGATGGGAGCCGTTTTCGGCTTAGGAAACGTATTTCCTGCAAACTTTAACCTGATGAACGATCTGGATGTACTTGACACGCCTATTGTCGATGCTGAAGTCAAGTCTAGTCCAAACGCTCAAGCTTAATGCCTCAAATATTTCGCTTCGCAAATATTTTTGCACATTGGTATCTTGTAAACCAAGCTTTGTTTGCAGCTTATTCTTTTTAATGTTGCTTGGTTTACGCATTAGAGGTGATAAGGATGCCTCAGAATAATATAGTCTCGTTCAACAGCATTATAGTAAATGCTATCAACATAAATTCCGGGATTTTTGTAGGCACAAACAACCAAAGCACGTGGAAATCCAGCAATAATATCAAAGCCGGATTTGGCGCTGTTGCAGGCAATTATAATGTTGTGAGCCGTGCTACAAATTTCTTTACTGATAATGATCTTATGGATACACCCATGATAAACTACAATTATTTCATTGATAAGGAAGCCCTTGAGAATAAAGAAGAAAAAGCAGGCACTGAAAGCAAACCGGACAAGGGAACCATCATAAAGCTGTCCGGCAGGCATAAAGAATTTAGAGGATGAGAATTGTCTAAGCACTGTTTCATGTCAAAACACATAATATATATATAGAACGCAAAATTTTTGTGTTTTCCAACTTTGCATGCTCTATTGAATGGAGGAATTACAATGGATAAGGACATATTCCGGGAAGAAATCAGCTTCAACAATATCTATGTTGATGTAATTTGGAAATGCTCCGGCATATTTACCGGTGCAAATATGCAACCGGAGTGGAGTTCCTCCAGAGACAAAGTATCTGCATTCGGAACTATATTGGGTGATATGAACACCTTCGATCATCCTGTCAACATTTTAGCAGGTCCTGATGCAAGCGGCGATTCACTGGCAGCATTACAAGTGTTTTGGGAAGGTGGGACGTATGTATGGTAAGGATAGATTTTGGAGACCTCATCATCGGTAATATTTCCGATTCTTCCGGTGTATTTTCAGGTGACAACCTCCAGGTCAAGTGGAAGGCATATATTAAGGCTGATGAAGGTTTTGGCATATTAGAGGGTGACGAAAACAAATCCCTGAATAATCAAAGTGTCGTCATCCGCTCCTGCTCCCCCGAAAAGTAACCAACCACTTTTACATTAAAGTGGGGGTATAATTAATGGGAAGGCATGATGATAAGGATACTGAAAAATTCCTTCTAAGGGAGATTCTAAAAAAGCTCAATAGTCTTGAAGAGGATGTTGAAAAGCTTAAAAGCAAATCCGAATATCATATCAATATTGACAAGCTGGATGTGCAGCAGTTGGAAAACCTTATATTCCGGCTGGACAGTCTGGATATCAAGGACCTAAGCGGTACTCTAAACATAGGAACTAACTTTGATGTTAAGAAAAACACCGGGAAGGACAAGAGCAAGGAAAAAAGCAGGCATGGAAAGAAAAAAAAGGATAAGGGCGCCCCTGATGATAATAAGGAGGAATAGCAATGCCAAATGCATCACCGATATTTTTTATTGGTAGTATCCGCATCGGAATAATAGAAGGGGCATCCTGCGTCAATTTTGGAAATAACCTGCCCATCGGTTTCCAAAGCTACAAAAAGCAGAATCAGGGCTTTGGTTCTATAAATGGAGATAATAACGAAATATCAAAATTGTTTTCAGCGCTGAAGGATTCAAATACCATTGATATGCTTAACCAACCGGATTCAGAAGATCCACCCGATTGGGTAAAAAAAATGATTGCTTCCAAGCAGCAGGATATGAAGGAAAAAAAATAAAACATGTCAAATATGGATTGATTGCAACCTAATCGGATTTTTAAGGGGGAATAAACTTGAATAATTCAGGTTCATACTACGATCCCTTTCAAATAACTGCAAAACTTAAGGATATCCTTACCAGAGGAGATCCAACAGAAATACAGAAATTTATGCAGGAGATTTTAAGCCAGTTCGGAATATCGTCACCTTTTGTGCAGGCTTTTGTACCACCTCTGGCACAATCTCTCATAGCACCATTGTCACAATATCTTAATTGGAATATGAACCGGCCTATTTACACAGGACCTGTAAGCTCTGAACCGGAAGAGGCTCCAAAGCCAAAATCATTGAATTCCATACTTTTTGAGATTCATGGCTTTGTTGTTATTAGAGTCAATGTTCCGGATGGTGTAGCTGAAAAAGACCTGAAAATATTTATCACGCCGGGTTATGTTACCGTAAAGGGAGATCCTACAGGGCAGGATCTTGTGGTACAGCTTCCTCCGGGGACAAAAAAAGAAGGCGCTACCGCCGCATTTAAAGATAGAGTTTTGGAGATTAAAATTCCCAAGGAAGACGTACCCAGTCCGGACAGTGAGCTTGGCATTGATTATCTATAATACCTATTGTCCGAATTCTATGGGTATTTCTTTTTCATCCTCTGAGGACAACCTTGGAATATGAAGTTCAACAAGTCCCGATTTAAACTGTGCTGCTACAGACCCGTTCGTATCTATGTCATTTGGGAGGGTTATCTCTCTTTTGAACCCCCCTGTGAACCGTTCTTTCTGCAGCAATTCATCCGGGCCAACAGGATAAATCCATGGGATCTCTCCTGTTACCATAAGCTTTAGCCCTTTCATCTTGATGCTTATTTTTTCCGCAGTGTTGATTCCCGGCATCTCGACTATCACGATTACTTCCTTGCTGGTTTTGTACATATCAATGAAAGGCCCCTGTCTTGGAATCATTTTATTTATCTCACCCCAAAAATCCTCCCCTAGAATTTGCTGCGCTTTTTCGGGCATATTTCTCCAGTCAAAAACCTTTGCCCTGTTATCTGTCATTACGCATCACTCCTTCAAAGGTTTGCAGACCATATATAAACATAGTATTATTTTATGTTTCTGCCTCTGTATTTGCAGCATGTTTTTAAGAGTTTATATTTCTGTTCTTCTTGATTAAAAGCGTTTTAAGTATTACAATGTTCTAAGTGGATTTTTGAAAATAAAGATGGAGCAACGCAAAACATTTTGTGGGGTGAATTTATTGAAACATACTTCTAAATTGGTACAATACATAGGCTTCATATCTGTAGGTATAATAGCGAACATAATAGGGCCCCTGCTTCCTGCCATACGTACTGATATAAGCATCAATTACAGTCAGGGCGGGCTTCTTCTTTCAGTACAGTTCATAGGTATGCTTGTTACTTCTATGATTGGTGGTTATTTCATGGATAGGTCAGGTAAAGGGCCATTCATGCTGGCCGGAAGTGCATTGATCATTGCCGGACTTGTAGGATGTATGACAGCCGGGAGTTACATATCCTTGTATGTTCTAAACCTTGTAACAGGCTTTGGTTACGGAATCTATGAGACAGGAATAAATGCCCTTTGTGCGGATTCATCAGAAGAAAACAAAGGCAGCGATATGAATTTCGTTCATTTTTTCTATGGTGTCGGTGCGATTATTGCGCCTCTTATTGCCTGGTTCAGTACTGACTACCTGGGAAACTGGAGGTATTGCTTCGGCTTCGCATTGATTGCACCTGTTATAGTCAGCATACTGCTTCTCAGCAACAAAATCGAAGAACACAAAACCGTTCAAAACAGAAGCGAGCAGTCTGAGAATAAAGGCTCAAATCCCTTAAGCAGTTTATTTTTATGGACGGCGGGGTTTGCCATGTTTTTCTATGTGGGCGTGGAAGTATCAACCGGAGGCTGGATTACTGTATTTTGGAACACTCTCGTTCCTGGCAGCATAATACCGGCATCAATTACCGCCACTATCTTTTGGCTCTTCCTTACAGTGGGAAGACTTATTTCCGGCAGAATTGCAGACCATATTGGCCTTACAAACTATATGCTTGCGGCAAGTATTGGAACCCTGCTGCTAACGGTCCTGTGGAGTGTACTGCCTTCAGGAATCTGGACACTGATAATTGTTGCGCTGCTGGGTATTTTGCTTTCCGGGCAGTTTCCAACCGCTATGGCAGTATCAACTGCCCATTTCCCGGGGAAGACCGGAATGACCGCTGCATTTATTTCGGTATTTGCAGGTCTCGGCGGTTTCTTTATTCCTTCAGTAATAGGGAGATTAGCTGATACTTTCAGCATAAGTATTCTCCCCTATGCAGTATTGGCACTTTCCGTACTGCTTGTCACCTTCACGATTTTTGTAAGGAAAGGGTCTAAAGTAATATAAGGCTGCACGCCACTACACCCGCTATTCCTCCAAATACAACAATTATTACATTCAACCTGAAGTAAGCCAGAAGGACAGATACAGAACCTCCCACCAATGCAGACAGCCTGCTTCCTGTAGAATCCAGAATCCCGGGGAATATCAATGCTCCCAAAGCAGCATATGGTATATATTTCAGGAATGACTTAACAGGAGCGGGCAGTTCAAGGCTGCTCAGGAACACCATGGGTAAAAGCCTTGGAATATATGTAACTGCTGCCATCAATACAACTGTAAGAATTAGGCTACTCATATACCTGCTCCTCCTTTGCATCCAGCAGTGAACCCATCAATGAGGCAGTGATTGTTGAAATTATAATCCCCCATGAAGGAGATACAACCTTTAATAAAGGCACAAAATAAAACAACGAGTTTATAGCCATGGACGCTGTTGCCACATAAAGCACAGGTCTGGCAGTTCTCATGCTGGGTACAATCAGGCCTATAAACATTGAATAAAGTGCGATTCCCATACTGTTGATAATAACCTCCGGTATCCATGATGACATGAAGAGTCCTATCATGGTTCCAATATTCCAAAAGCTGAAAGCCATGAGATTGAGACCAAGCATGAAATATGGTTGAATTTCCCCTTTTTTCTGAATAGAAGCTACTGCAAAAGTTTCGTCTGTAACTCCAAAAGCAAGCAAAGGAAGCAATTCCTTGGGCGTGTCATTTTGCAGCTTCTGAGAAACATATGAAGTCATAAGCAAATGCCTGAGATTCAGAATAAATGTGGTTAAAACAATTCCAAAAGGAGAAATCCCAAGGCTCATAAGCTTTATTCCTACAAACTGGCTTGCACCTGCATAGATAATCAACGACATAAGCATTGCAACCAGATTGGGAATCCCTGATGACTTTGACAATACACCAAAAGCAATTGCAATGGGTACATATCCGATAGCGACCGGGATACCGGCCTTTATGCCTTCTTTAAATTTAGAGCTGTTTTCCATTGTATACCTCCACTTTGCACATTCCGTCCAATAAAATGAAAGACCCTACTGTTCTATCATTTTATATAAATTAAAGCAAAAGCTCCCATTCCTAAAATTCAAGAATAAAATGATAGACCTTACTGGTCTATCATTTTATATAAATGAAAGCTCGCATTAATTTGAATTTAAATATTATTATATTTACATAATGTATCATTGTCAACAAAAATTTAGTAATCTTTAATTAACGCATCCAGAACAGGATCCTTTCCGTCCATGTAGTCCTGCAGAGCCACCTCTATTATTCGGTCAGGCATAAATGTAATGGGATCTCCCTTGATGAAAGTAAAATATTTTGTGGAATATGTTACCCACATGCCTGTATTCGGCAGTTTGAAACTTTTTACTTCCCCGTAATGATTAGGCTTTCCTTCGGTAGGTTCACCCAGGAAGGTTGCATTGGTTTCATTTTTAAAATGTAATACATTTAATATTGCGGAAGAATAGGTTGCTCTTCCCACTATCACGAAAAGCCTGTTGCTGTTGTTTATATCCCTTTCCGTCACTTCATCAATGAACGGGTCCAGCAGCGGCGAACTGCCCCCCCTGTTGTCCCTTATATTCACCACCAATTTATCCACTTTTCCGCTGTCAATTAAATCAATCATTTCCTTGAATATGCCTTTCAAAGGCCTCCCTTTCATAGCAAGGCACCTATTGTACTTAAAGTACAACTAGTACTCCTCCGCATTCCTCCTGTACAGTGGTTTTGAAGCCATTCCTGCGTACTCTGTTATAAACTGCAGACTCTGCTTTGTGGAAGCTGCATCCATTTTGATATTGAACCGTCCTCCAAGGCTATCTGCAAAAGTAAATCTTGCCCTTCCAATATCAGGTGCTAAGCCAAGTCCATACAGAAATTCCGGAAGAACCAAGTAATAGGGCACAATAAACTTTAGCTGTGCACTGTTATCCCTTGGTATAATACCTGAAAGGCCCTCAATGAACTTGTTCACATCAACTCCATTTATTTCTGCAATTCTTTTAAACATAGCAGATTTATATTTATCAATGGTATCTATAACATAAATACCGTCCTGAAACCAGTACAGGCTCATCGGGTATACCTTCAACGGTTCTATATAGCAATCAGTATTAACTTAAGGAACTCTGTATACATAATATTAAGCACTAATCTCACCTCCGGTAAGCCTTACGAAGTAGTCTCCAAGACTGTCTGTTTTTATTGTAAGTTCTTTTACACGAATATCACTTTTTACCAGCATACTGTTTATCTCTGCAGCTTCATTTAACCGCTCATAAATCCTTAGTATATTTTTCTCCCATATTGAGTAATCAGACAGGTTAAGCCTCTGTTCAAGCAGCATGGCAGCTTTTTTATCATCATCCACTCTTACCTGCAGATAATGCCTGTTGCGCTTCTGCAGCTCACTATAGCTTATTTCCTCCAAAAGCTTGCCTTTGTGGATTATCCCTATAGTATCTGCAAGCTGCTGCACTTCGCTTAATATATGGCTTGATATAAGCACAGTCACCTTTTTATCTTTGCACAAATCGAGTATCAATTCCCTTACTTCTTTAATTCCGATAGGTTCAAGACCGTTTGTAGGTTCATCAAGTATAAGGAATTCGGGGTGGTGCAGCAGAGACCTGGCAATTCCAAGCCTTTGCTTCATGCCCAGCGAAAACTCCTTGACCATTTTTCCTGAAACATCAGTGAGACCGACAATATCGAGGTTTTTTTGAAATACACTTTGAATCCTGGACACCCATCATCCTCCTATGTACCTCAAGGTTTTCCCTTGCAGTCAGGTTTGGGTAGAAACCCGGGAAATCTATTATAGAACCAATTCTGGCATACACTTGTCTGCTTCTGCTACCGATTGATTCACCAAATAGCTCAACTTCACCTCCTGTAGGTTTTGTGAGGCCCATTATCATGCTGAGTGTTGTTGTTTTGCCTGCTCCGTTTTGACCCAGGAAACCGTATATTTCGCCTTTCTTTATATTCATATTCAGGTTTCCGACTGCGGTCTTCCCTTTATACTCTTTTGTCAGATTGCAGGTTCTTAAAATATAGTCCATATTCTAACACCTCCATAATCATGAAATTAAAGGACTATGCTATAACTATAAAGCATAATCCTTAAACGGCACTTTCAAAACTCTTAACTTTTTCTTAAATTATTCATTGATAGTCCGGTTGCATTTCGCCAGGTTGAATGAGAACACTGTCTTTTCATATGGAACGCTTGTTACCTCAATGCTGCCGTTATATTTCTCAATGAGCTTTTTTACTATAGTAAGTCCTAGACCGCTTCCCTGAAGCTTTGCGTTTCTTGACTTTTCCAAGGCATAAAGCCTCTCAAACACATAGGGAAGCTCCTGTTCCGGTATCCCCTTACCTTTATCCCATACATCTACGATGGCACGGCTGCCCTCATTCCTAAGCTCTACTCCGATATGTCCCCCATCGTTTCCATACTTAAGTGCATTCCAGATAAGGTTATTCAGTATCCTTTGCATATCCGCCTCATTGCCCGTTATATAGACGTCCTCATCCGGCATCTTGATTTCGGGTTCAATACCCAGCTTCTTAAAATCATTATAGAAGGAAGCCATATTCTGCCTTATTACTTCTGAAATATTTACCATACCAATATCCTGACCCTTTTCTTCAAAGTCAAGCTTTGACAGCTGAAAGAAATCCTCCATCAGTTCGTATAAAAAAGCTCCCTTTGACTGTATTATATCAAGATATTTTGCCTTCTCCTCCAGTGCCAATTGGTTCTCTGACTTAAGCATTTCAATATATCCAAGAAGCGATGTCATAGGCGTCCTGAGATCATGGGATATATTCGCAATCATGGTCTTTCTGTCATCCTCATATCTGTGATTCTCGGCAATCACTTGCTGAAGTTCATCCGCAAGTTTGTTCACACTGACAACCATATTTCCTATAAATTTTTAGTCTGCTTGACAGGATCATAGCATACTTCCGTTATTACTCCAGCCTTTCCTTGTATTTTGACGTTACTACCGCAAAAAATCCTCCCCCTACAAGGAAAAGTATCATAACGCTAAGTACCCCGTAGCGTGACTGCCCTGTGATCTGGCTGAAAAAGCCATACAGTGCAGGCCCCATGATGGCTGCAAACTTACCGAATATGTCGTAGAACCCGAAGAATTCATTGGAATTTTCCTTGGGGATTATTTTACCGAAATAAGACCTGGATAAAGCCTGAATACCGCCCACCAAAGGGCTGTAAGCATGAAAGACAGCTTTGTGGCCAGTATGGTGGATATCCCGATTTTATTTCCGAACATAATATGGGCAATAGCAATGATGAAGGGGATTGTGCTCCCGCCTATGTACCCCAGTGCAAAACCGTAAGTCGATACGTAATCCATTCTTTCCTCTGTTGTAACGCCCGTCAGGAACGCATCATAAAAAAGATTGGCACCCGAGAAGCCTATGATGGTCACAATATATACGATCAATATGCTGCTCCACTGCCCGGCAAAGAACAGAGCTGCTGTAGCTGCCACACCTATTAAGAGAAAGAACTTGAACAGCCTCATCTTCATGTTCCTGTAGTCGCCAATCGTGCCCAATACCGGTGCAAACGATGCAATGATCAGTGTCGCAATGGAAGTTGCATAACCCCAATAGGAATCGGCAAGGTTTGTACTTACCCCTGCATTTTTTGCCATGGTCTTAAAAAATATAGGCATGATAGAAGTGCTGATCTTCCCACCCACTTACCTTTATGTTTCTATCTTACATCATGATGCAGCCATACTAAAAGCATATATTGTGTAAACTCTTTTTTGCACCAAATATAATGCTTTGGTTTATAATAGAATTATATTCGGATTCTTGGGAGGAATAATTATGCCTGCACTATTAACTCATTGCCTCTGCGGCAGCAATATGCTGAAGCGTTTGGAGGATGGCCCTGGGAAAGATATTATATTAAAACATATAAAGGTATTCAACCTTGGCACCCAGGGACCTGATATCATGTTTTTTCATGCACAATGGCCCTGGGAAAAGAAGCGGGGTTTGGGAGAAGTCGGAAATACCATGCATGAAAAGAAAACAGGAGAATTTTTCTCTTCAGCCTTTGATTATGTTATTAATGCTGACCCAATTGAGAAGGAGCTTCTGACAGTATATATGTGCGGCTACGCTTGTCATTATTCCCTGGACTGTCATGCCCATCCCTATATATTCTATAAATCCGGATTCCTAAAAAAGAATGGGGAATTCACCCTTAAATATTCTCTGTACCATCGTATGTTCGAAACAGCCCTCGACGTATTGACGCTTTCTCAGCTGACCGGAAAGAAGCCTGCCGATGTGAAACCGGCTGAATATATAAAGGTGTCCCCGCAGGATGCACTGGTAATAGGAAGAATGTACGAAACAGTACTCAAAAAGGTATATGATATTGATATAAACAGCGAAGAAGTGAGCAGGGCAATATCGGATATGACTGGCATAACTGCTGCGTTGCATGACAAATCCGGTATTAAGAAGAAATTGCTGTCCTATATTGAAAAAAGCATAGGAAAGCTTCCACTCATGTCAAGTATGATACTCCCCGGAGAAATTGATGATGGGATAGACTATCTGAATCTTTCCCATGCACCATGGTATTTGCCCTGGGATAAATCGGCAAAATATACTTCTTCATTTCTTGAGATGTTTGAAGCCGCTATAATAGAATCAAAAAAAATGTGCAATGAGATATTTAAAGGTATAATTCAAAAAAATGAAGTAAAAGACATATTGAAGATTATGGGAAACCTCTCCTTCTCTACCGGTGTGGACTGCAATTCGGATACTGAATTCAAATATTACGACTGTGTTTATGAAAAGAACCATGCATAATTCTTAATCTGCTGCGGAAAATATATTTATATTTTGTGTGTTTGACCGAATGCAAATTAAATATTACCAGGAGGTATTAAGAAATGGAAAGAAACCCACATTTCCATATCGCAGAGATTAAGAATGATGAAGAATCGATAAAAATGCTCACAGACTTTGAAAACAGGCTTGGTGAGCAGATAGGCGGCGACGTAGTGCTGATAGCATACAAACGTGATGGAAACGAAGATGAATGGCATTAAAAAGAGCTCTTTCGAGCTCTTTTGCTTTATTTTATTCCTCTTCCCCAAAATCCTCATAGAAATCCAGGTAGGAATAATGCTTCCCGCCCTTGTGCCAGCCAAGTATAGCTTCCATATTTACATTCTGTGCCGCACGCATTATATTGGTATCCACATTGGGTATTCTTTCCTTCAATTCCTTGATCATATCCTTTATCTCATACCTTTTGTTGGCTATTCTTTCTGCTGCTACCATGCATGCGCAATTGAGGGGCCATATACCGTTGTTTTGCGTAAACCTTTCTATATACTGCTCCTCAACATAATAAAGAGGCCTAATAAGTTCCAAACCTTTGAAATTGGACGACTTCAACCTGGGAAGCATTGTTTTGAAGCTTCCTGTGTAGAGCACATTTAAAAGGGTTGTCTCAATCACATCATTGAAGTGGTGACCCAAAGCAAGCTTGTTGCACCCAAGTTCCCCGGCTTTTGAATATAGTGCTCCGCGCCTCATCTTCGCACACATATAGCAGGGATAATCCTTGGCAATGTTGTCAACGATTCTGAATATTCCTGATTCAAAGATATGTATTGGTATATTCAGGTACTCGCAGTTGTCCACCAGTAGCTTCCTTATATCCTCATGGTATCCCGGGTCCATTGCGATAAATTCCACTTCAAAGCGTACGTCTCCGTGGCGTTGAAGCTCCTGGAACAGCTTGGCCATCAGCATGCTGTCCTTGCCGCCTGAAACCGCAACCGCAACCTTGTCACCTTCCTCAACCAGCTCGTAATCCTTTATTGCTTTAATAAACTTCGACCAGATACCTTTCCTGTATTTCTTTATAAGGCTTCTTTCTATTTCCTCAAGGGGTTTCCTTTCACTGAAAGGAACAAGAATTTCACAGCCCTTACCCGCTATATCGCTCATTTTACTATTCCACCTTCTGTTTATATAATTACGTATTCATTATTTGCATCAATTGGATATATATATTATCATCACTGTCACTTCTTTGTACTCCTGAAATATAATAGCATACATTCCCGGCCGTATACAATTTTTTATTGAATTCATATATAATTAAAATAAATTATATAGTTTTGGAGGATTTATCATGTTGAAAATTCCAGAAAAGCTTAACCTTGCGAACCTGCCTACAAGGATCGAAAAGCTTGGGAAGCTGTCTGCCGCTCTTGACGGACCGTATATCTAT
>JBLNDG010000135.1:0-5650 GCA_050261415.1 Caulobacteraceae bacterium
GAATTTCGCAACACTTCCAGACTCTCGAATCGTCTTATCGCAATATCGTATTCGCTATCCTTATCACGTTGAAAAGAGGAAGCCTCTTGACTTCCTCTGATGCGACTGCCTGTCGCACAAAGAGGTAACAGCTAAAAACTGTTACCTCTTTGATACCTTATTTGGTTATGCTCTTGCTGTTTTTGGCTTTCTATTGAATATTACCCATAACGGACTTGCAATGAATATTGATGAATATGTTCCGCTTACTATACCAACAATAAGAGGAAGTGCAAAGTCCTTTATAGCAGGTACTCCGAGTATATAAAGAGCTAATATTGTAAGCAAGGTTGTCAAGGAAGTATTTATTGATCTTGCCATTGTTTCTGTTATACTCCGGTTGACAAGATTCTCATTGTCTGTCTTCCTTACGTTCCTTCTATTTTCTCTTATCCTATCGAAAACAACGATAGTATCGTTTATAGAATAACCGACGATTGTTAGAACCGCAGCTATAAAGCTTGAGTTTACAGGTATCTGGAGTAATGAGTAAACTGAAATCATTATCAACACGTCATGAACCAGAGCGATAATGGCTGCAACACCAAACTTCCATTCAAAACGGAAGGAAACGTATATCAGTATTCCGAGGTTTGCAAGCAGTAAAGCCAGTATAGCCTGCCCTTTCAGTTCGTTACCTATAGTAGGACCTACTGATTCAAACTGTATGTTAGTCTGTTCTATACCAAAAGCTTCCTTAAATCCTTTTACTACTTCAGTCTGTTGTGCGACATTAAGAGCTATTTTAGTCTTTATAAGTGCTATGTCCTTGTTGCTGCCGGCATAAGTTACAGTGGCCTCTTTGTCAAATTTGTCCGTAATTTGCCTTACCTGTGCTATGTCGAAGGTTTTTCCTATATTAGCCTGTATTGATGTACCCCCGGTAAAGTCGATACCAAAGTTCAAACCGTTAATAAGCATTACAATCAGGCCTATAGCAATGATAATCCCTGATACGGAAAACCAGAGCTTCTTGTATTTCATGAATTCAATTACTTTCATCTGGCGCCCCTCCTATAAACCGAATAATTTCAAGTTCTTGATAAGATTGCCTCCAACCAGGAGCTTCAATAGGTATCTAGTTACAACTATCGCTGTAAACATACTTGAGAGTATACCTATTGACAGTGTAACCGCAAAACCCTTGATCGGTCCTGAACCAAAGTAGAACAATACTACTGCGGCTATAAGAGTAGTAATATTTGAGTCAAATATTGCAAGGAAAGCTCTTCTAAAGCCTGAATCTATTGCTGCCCTTAAGGTCTTGCCCAATTTCAGCTCTTCCTTTATTCTTTCGAATATAATAACGTTTGCATCAACCGCCATACCTATTGAAAGAATTATACCTGCTATACCCGGCAGTGTGAGTGTGGCTTTAATTGAAGCAAGCACTGTAAGTACTATTAATGTGTACAAAACCAATGCTATATCGGATACTAAACCCGGCACTCTGTAATACAGCAACATAAACAGCAATACAAGCAGTATTCCTATCTGCCCTGCAGCTATGCTCTTTTCAAAAGAATTTGCACCTAGCTGAGGTCCGACAGCTGTTACAGACATTACGTCGAGCTGCACAGGAAGTGCTCCGGCTCTTATCAATGTAGCCAAATCCGATGCTTCATTCATATCCTTTGAACCTGTTATAACGGCCTTACCTTCAGTAATGGCATTCTGTACAACCGGTGTGGAAATCGGCTTATTATCAAGGTAAATTCCTATTATCTTTCCAACATTTCTTGTTGTTGCATCGGCAAACTTCTTCGCACCTTCTGAAGTAAGCTCAAGCTCTACAACCGGCTCCTGTCCAATTCCATTTTGGCTGGATAAATTAGCGATAGCCTTTTTTATATCATTACCTGTCAGAACTACGTTGCCGTTTTCTTCCCTGAACTCAAGCTGAGCAGTCTGACCTATGATTTCAATGGCTCTTTGAGGATCCTGGATCTCAGGCAGCTGAACTTCTATTCGTTTACTCCCCACCTGCGTAATAACCGGTTCTGTAACTCCAAGGGAGTCTATACGCTCTCTTATAGTAGCGATTGCCCTTTCCATTTTTTCGTCTGTTACAGGGTCGTTAGGGTTGTCCTTCGCTTCCAAAAGAACGGTCGCACCGCCTCTTAAATCCAAACCCAATTTAATCTGCTTCTTAACTGGCAAAATTTCATACTTTCCTATGTTTAGTCCATACGCTGCTATATACGCAAAAAATGAAACCAGTAATATTATTGCAAGAAACAATGATAGGTTTTTTGCTTTCATTTATATACTCCCCCTTCTTTAAGTTCACAATGGATATTATATTACTTTTACATTTCTTCGTCAACGCAAAAGAAATTCCTTACTTTCAACCTTATTTCAATGCCTTGGCACCAACACGGAATAAACTTGATTAAATTTACATAACTTACATACTTAATCTTCAATACAATATTTTTAGCATTTTGCTTGTTTTTATTCTTTTATGCTTTTCATATACTCTTTTGCTTTATCAATATAGCCCTTTGCGGATTCTTTAATTCCTTCCAGCTCAGTATCCGAAAGCTCTCTTTTAACTTTAGCAGGGCTTCCTACAACCAAAACGCCGCTTGGAATTACTTTACCGGAAGTAATGAGTGAATTGGCGCCGACAATGACATTTTCACCTATCATTGCTCCATCCAGTATTGTTGCACCCATACCGATTATGCAATTGTTTCCTATAGTACAGCCATGTATTATGGCATTATGTCCCACAGTCACGTTTTCACCTATTCTGACTGGAAAATCGTGATCGCAATGTATAACTACACCATCCTGAATATTCGAATTTTTCGATATCCAGATTTCATTCACGTCAGCCCTAAGTACTGCATTGAACCAAATACTGCAGTTTTCTTCTATGTAGCACCTGCCGATAATCATACTTCCGGGTGCTTTGAATACATTTTTATCTATTTGCGGGATATACTGCTTGTACAATATTTCCATATGACCTCCGCCTGGTAAAACGTTATAAAGCAGTAACATATAGATTCTCCTCTCTGAAAATCTATATATTACTGCCTATCTATGTACAGTTTATTATATATACTATAACCTTATAGAGAAATTTTATGAGTAGATTGCTTTTTTATTCTACTGTTTTCTATATTCTCGCATTTCTGGTTTGCTACTGTACAGGATGTCTTGCAGGCTGACTGGCAAGAGTTCTGGCATTCTCCGCATCCACCTTTTATGGAGCTTTCGCATAATGATTTGCTGTTTATTGTTCTGATATGCTTCATATACTTTCCTCCTCTTTGTTTTTTACTATAAAATTATACCATATTAGTGAATTCTGGCAAAGAACTTTTTGCGATTAATTCAAGTTTACTCCTATAATTCCGCCAATTAAACCGACAACAGCACCAAGAAGCAGCCTGGCGATAAAATATTTATCAAGACTGAACTCCTGCCCGAAACCAATACTCAATGGTACCAGCAGAATCGTAAATACAAGACCGAGTATCAATCCAAACATCCAACCCCGTCTGCTTGCTCTCTTTCCTCCATATATGCTGGATGAAGTAATGCCTAAAATCATTATTATCTGTATAGTAAGCGACATCGAAGAATCACTCATGCTTGTGAATGACAATATTAGCGCATATATTATAATTAGTACGAAGGATATGGCAAAACATATTAAAAGAGATTTCAGGAATACCTTATATATATTACTGCTTTTTTCCTCTGTTGGAGCTTGCTTCATATATCCTTTCAGTTTTCTCATACCAATAACCCCCTAAAGTCTATTTTATGTAGGTTTGTTCCCTATAAATCTATTCTTCAGAGGGCTCATTTAGACTAAAAAATGCATCTCAGGCTGCACTTTTTTCGCTAGGAAACCCTATGGTTCCCTTCAGCCACATCGAAAAGAAAAAGTAACTTGAATTCAAGTTACTTTTCTTCTTTATTCTCCAATACTCTGCCTATAGACCATCTTGCTATCTTGAGTTTTATCTTGTCTGAACCGACTTCTATAGTTAATGTATCGTCTTTAGCGTTCAATACTTTGCCGTAAATTCCACCTATAGTGACGATCTCGTCACCTTCTTTTACACTGCTTCTCATTTTCTGAGTTGCCTTTTCCTTTTTCTGCTGAGGCCTTATAAGGAAAAAGTAGAACGCCGCGATAACTACTATGTACGGCAGCAACCAACCTAAAGAACTTAACTGTGGCACTATCATATTCCTCCCTTCATACTTTATGCATTTTTAAATATTCAATAAATAAATGAAAAATCCTTCTCAAAATTCTTCCAGACATAAATTATATTTACCAACCCTAAAACTTATGTCATTAATAATATCTTTACAGCTTATACCCGTATTTCTCAAAAAATTCTTCTCTGAACTCAAGCAGCCTGTCTTCCTGTATAACACTTCTTATCTTTGCCATCAAATTTTGAAGGAACCTAAGATTGTGTATTGTTGTCAACCTGCCCCCTAAGATCTCCCCGGCTTTTATCAGATGTCTTATATATGCCCTCGAAAAATTCCTGCAGGCATAGCAGTCGCATTCTTCATCCAAAGGTCTGAAATCTTCGCTGTACTCGGCATTTCTGACTACGAGCTTACCTGCTGAAGTCATAACAGTGCCATTCCTGGCTATTCTTGTTGGCAAAACGCAATCAAACATATCTATGCCTCTTATGGAGCCATCAATCAGACAATCCGGGCTTCCGACCCCCATCAGATACCGTGGCTTATCCTTGGGAAGCTCCGGAACAGTATACTCCAGCACCTCGTTCATTACTTCCTTAGGTTCTCCGACGCTTAAGCCTCCTATTGAATACCCGGGCAAATCCAGCTCAACTGTCCTCTTTACACTTTCAAGCCTTAGGTCCTTGTATACACTGCCCTGCACTATTCCAAACAATGACTGTCTGTCGGTATTCTTGTGCGAATCTTTACAGCGCTTAAGCCACCTTACAGTTCTCTCCATGGATTTTTTCGCATAGTCATGTTCGCAAGGATAAGGTGTGCATTCGTCAAAAGCCATAATAATATCTGCTCCCAATGAGTTCTCAATTTCCATCACATATTCCGGAGTAAAAAAGTGTCTTGAACCATCCAAGTGTGACTTAAACTCAGCACCTTCTTCGGAAATCTTTCGCAAGTCATTGAGGCTGAATACTTGAAACCCACCACTGTCGGTAAGTATCGGTCTGTCCCAGTTCATAAACCCATGAAGTCCGCCTGCTTTTTCTACTAGCTTATGCCCGGGCCTTATATACAAGTGGTATGTATTACTTAATATTATTTGAGCGCCTATTTCCTTCAATTCATCAGGAGACATGGCTTTTACCGTTGCCTGGGTTCCTACAGGCATAAATGCAGGAGTATCTATTATCCCATGAGGGGTATGCAGTTTTCCCAACCTTGCCCCGGTTTTTTTATCTTCTTTGATGAATTCGTATTTTATCGACAAATGTATGTACCTCCAGTTGCTTAATTATTCTCATATTCTGCAACAGAAACCTTACTAATAAGACCATCCTTTATTTTAACTACTTTTATTTTTGAGTCGGCTACTAAAAATTCAGCACCTTCATATATTTTCCTGCAGGTTTGATTTGACAGATAG
>JBLNDG010000136.1:0-17126 GCA_050261415.1 Caulobacteraceae bacterium
GTGAGAAAACTTACTTTGAAACAGCACATATGGAAGGAGTTATATTAATGGGTGAAACTATACAGGAAAAGACTGAAGGTCGATTAAGCTATCATGATTCGGTTGAGGAAATGATTCCAAGAATCAGGGAAGATGGAATGTCTAACGTTTGGGACCGATATGCGCTGCAGGAAAAAATCAGATGCAAGTACTGCCTGCAAGGGATGAGCTGCTGGCTTTGCACTAATGGTCCTTGCAGAATCAGCGAGAAGACCGGGCAGGTCAAAGGTGTATGCGGAATTGGCCCTGATGCAATGGCAATGAGGAACATGTTATTAAGAAACATAATGGGAGCAGGCACATACAGCCATCATGCCTATGAGGCATTCAGAACCCTGAGGGAGACTGCGTTAGGTAAGACACCATTTAAAATCACCGACGCCGGCAAGCTTAAATGGATGTGCGAAAAATTAGGAATAGATACAAAACAGGATATAAACAAGATGGCGGAGGAACTGGCGAATTTCCTGGAAGCCCAAATGCATATCGGCTCGGAAGAGACCAATATAATGGTGGAGGTGTTTGCCCCCAAGAAGAGGAAGGAAATATGGAAGAAACTGGGTATATATCCTGCCGGAACTGTTCATGAGGAGCAGAACTGCGTGGCAAGCTGCCTCACAAACGTAGACGGAAACCATGTATCCTTAGCCTTGAAAGCGCTTCGTTTGGGCTTGTCGACCATATATAATTCACAGATTGGGCTTGAAATGACCCAGGATATACTGTTCGGTACACCAAAGCCCCATGAAGTTAACGTAGACTTGGGGATTTTTGATCCCGATTATGTAAATATCGTATTCAACGGCCATCAGCCGTGGCCCGGAGTTGCAACTCTACAGAAGGCAAAGAAACCTGAGGTACAGGAACGTGCTAAAAAAATAGGAGCAAAAGGGCTGCGAATAGTAGGCTCAATAGAAACAGGACAGGAACTGCTTCAAAGATTTGAAATTGACGATGTGTTTGTAGGTCTGATGGGCAACTGGCTGTCTATTGAACCCATGCTTGCAACAGGGGCAGTAGATGTCCTGGCAATGGAGGAAAACTGTTCGCCCCCACATATGGATATGTATGCGGAAAAATACCAGGCGACCCTTGTAGCTGTTAGCACAATCATTGACCTGCCGGGATTGGAGCATAAGATGCCATATGATCCTGAGAAAGTTGATGAAATGGCCGGCAGACTTATTGAGCTTGCATTGGAGAACTTTGTAAAGAGGCACAATACTGTAGCTCCCAAGGTGCCGAAACATATAACAAAAGCAATAGCAGGTTTCTCTACGGAAGCAGTATTGGGAGCTTTGGGCAATAAGCTTGATCCACTTGTTGATGTAATAGCTGCAGGAAAAATCAAAGGTGTTGTAGCGCTGGCAAATTGCTCTACTTTGAGAAACGGGCCTCAGGATTGGGTCACCGTAAACCTTGTAAAAGAACTAATTAAGAAGGATATACTTGTTGTAGCCGGCGGCTGCGGAAATCATGCTTTGGAGGTAGCGGGACTCTGCAATCTGGATGCGGTCAATATGGCTGGAAACGGCTTGAAGGAAGTATGCAACATGTTAAAGATTCCTCCGGTATTAAGCTTCGGAACCTGTACTGATACTGGGAGAATATCAATGTTGGTTACGGCCCTGGCCGACCATCTGGACGTTGATATACCACAGCTTCCGGTAGCTGTCACCGCACCGGAGTGGATGGAACAGAAGGCAACTATTGATGGTTTCTTCGCTGTAGCCTATGGCGCATATACACATTTATCCCCGACTCCTTTTATAACCGGAGCGCAGCAGCTGGTAGAGCTCCTCACGGATAAGGTTGAAGGGCTTACGGGTGGAAAAGTCGCCCTTGGTGATGATCCTGTAGAAGTTGCAAACAATATTGAAACGCATATCATATCCAAGAGAAAAGGGTTGGGATTAAGCTAGTTTAATATAAATAGAGCAGCCATGTATATCTAGGCATTGGTATAGAAATCTTGATGGAACTAAAGATCAGAATCCTAAGAAAAACGTGACCACTAAAGAAAGGGGCTCCGAGCCCCGAAAAGCTAGCTCAATCTCGTGTTTTGCTCACTGTTGTTTCTAAGGATTCTTCTCTAAGTTCCATTTTCAATCTTTCTATAAGATGCCTATCTATAGCATGGCTGCTTTTGTTACATAAGTGGCTATAGAAGTAAATGGTATGTATAACTGGGCATATGCTTCGGTATACATACCATTCGGTTCTTAAGTAGTTTATCTTCTTCCCAAATACTCCTCCATGGTTATGTTGCCTGCTTGTTGGGTTTTAAAGCATTGTTGGGCATTTCATTGTGAGGCGGAAAATATTTTGATGGCAAGGTATGTATCTGGGTCGTACCGGCAGCAGGGGAGGGATTAATACGTCAGGCTCATCAACCAGTTTGTGAGTAGTGAACCATTCCATTTTTTCACCGCCAATAACTCAGTTTCCTAAGTATTGTTTCCTATGCGGGATTTAATATATGTGCTGCATTTGAATACATCATAACAAAAAGCTTATACCCTTGCATGGATATAAGCCTTCATGAAATGCTCGCTTTTTTTTGATATATTGCCGGTTTATTGCTTCTGTTGGTTAGTTTGATTAATTAGCTGATAGGCATTTTATCAGAGCAGGACAAATAATGCTGCCAATGCTAACCAGTTCAAGCCGAAGCCCCAACCCCAGCCCCAACCCCAGCCCCAGCCGGGATAGCCGAAACCATACCATGGATATCCGAAACCATAGCCATATGGCATAAAGTCACCCCCCTTGCTAATATAACACTGCGAGTAGCCTACTCATGTCCTACTTCATAATATGTGGGGGATTTAATTTGGTTACCCTTTGGCCTAAAAACTACTTCTCATTATCAAAGAGTCTTTTTCTGAAGTCAGGGGTAATGAATATAAGAAGGAAAAAAGCCCATACCCACCAATCATCCTGTTCGAGTAAGTTGCCCACAAACCCGTTAAGCTTTCCTCCAAAATTCTGTACTGTTGAAACAACCGGAGGAATAGGCGGCGGTGCTGCTGGAGGTGGCACTACCGGCGGTGGAGTAGTATGTGAATGTGACTTTTTTGATTTACCAGAGTGTTTTACCGGAACATCTGCCGGTTTGTTCCGGGGCTCTCATCCTGGTTTGGGCACTGACGGGTTCATATAGTCCAGGCCATAATTGAAACTACGTGCCATAGTTGTGCCTCCTTTCGTTGAAGAGGTTCTTATTATCCCATTTTTATATTATGTGGGAATAATTTTTTCGTTACTAATATATAAACCAAGCCGCATTAAAAAGGATAATTGTAATCAAAGCCATAATGCAAAACATATGGCAACATCATGCATGGTCCTGCATATATTGTATCGAGTAAACCGGAAAGGAGATGATATATTATGCCAAACCCTTTTTCGAGGGTCGATACATTGTTCATACACGTCAGGGATTTAGAAAAAGCAGTTGACTGGTATACTCAGACTCTTGGATTCGATTTGAACTGGAGGAATGATGAAGGCGGATACGCATGCATTGATGGGCGTATACTACCCATTACACTGGTAAAGGTATCAGAAGAAGACGAATTTATTCCTACTGGAAAAGCACCTTTTAACTTTTACACACTTGATATTGACGAAGTTTACAGGAACTTGAAAGACAAGGGTATCGAAATGGGAGAAATTGAAAACCTGTATAATACACGGTGGTTCTGGTTCAAGGATCCTGACGGAAACAGGCTGGAGGTTTGCAGCTACAGTATACAGTATGATATGCAGTAATATTTGGAAGGGTATGTGCAATAATTCAAGTACATACCCTTCTTTTAGGTAAAGGCATTGAAACATAAAATCCATAATGGTACTCTATATACAGGTGATCTAAATATTATCTTGGAATCCATGTATTTACATCAGGAGGTGTTCTAAATTGAACCCCAAAATTAATACGGCATTAATTGGTTACGGATTATCCGGGAAAGTGTTTCATGCTCCTGTAATTACAAGCACATCCGGTTTTAGTTTATCTAAGATATATACCACAAAACCTGAAAGCATCCGTTCGGCAAAAAAAGCTTATCCGCAAGCTGCTATTGTGTCAGACATTGGGGATATATTGAATGACGAAAATATAAACCTTGTTATTGTAGCCTCTCCGAATACCTCACATTTTTCCGTTGCAAAGGAAGCTCTAATATCAGAGAAGCACGTTATAATTGAAAAGCCGTTTACTGTTACTTCTGATGAGGCGGATAACCTTATTGCCCTGGCAAAAAGGTATGGACGGGTGTTGTCTGTGTATCACAACAGGCGTTGGGACAGCGATTTCAGTACTGTAAAGAAGGTAATAGAAAGCAGGCTTTTGGGAAATCTGGTTGAATGTGAAATGCATTTCGACCGCTTCAGGAGCAACATTAAAGAAAACGCATGGAGGGAAGAATGCTTACCGGGCTCGGGGATACTTTATGATCTGGGTTCACATCTTCTGGACCAGGCTCAGGTTTTATTCGGCATACCGGATAGTATTACCGCAGATATAAGAATTCAAAGGCCTGATGCCAAGGTTGCCGATAATTTTGAAATATTGCTGAATTATTCCGGGTTAAAGGTTACTCTTAAGGCTGGAATGCTGGTTGGGGGAAAGCTGCCTCGCTATATTCTGCTTGGGGACAAGGGTGCATTTATAAAATGCGGGTCGGATGTGCAGGAACCAGATTTGAGGGCCGGGTTAACCCCACTGACCAAAAATGATTGGGGAAGGGAGCCGGAGGAAAATCACGGAGAAATATGCACAAATCTGAACGGGTTGAATATTAAAGGTAAAATTGAGAGTGAGGCTGGAGATTACAGGAATTTCTATATTAATATATATAAGGCTGTAACCGGCAAGGAGGAGCTTGCTGTAAAGCCTGAGCAGGCAAGAAATGTAATAAGGCTTATAGAATTGGCGGAAGAAAGCAGCAGGAATAAACGTACCATTGAAATAAAGAAGGATAAGGGACTGATCAAATAAGAGTAGGGGGCATATATTAATGGGATGTACATGCAACAGCGGGATAAAAGATGTATTGCCGCTGAGGGAGCAATATAACATGACGGATGGATGGCTTCTATTCAGATTGAAGAATGTACTGCCGCGCATTATGAAGAGAGAAGCTATTGACATGTGGATTGTCATAGCAAGGGAATACAATGAAGATCCTGTTTTTATCACACTTATACCTGCCCTGGCCAGGACTGCATCACGTATGTCATGCCTGGTATTCTATGTTGATGGAGCCGGGGAACTGGAGTGCCTGAGCCTTTGCAGGCCTAACGGACTTCTGGAAAGGTTCTATAAACGTAGCTGGGACGGTAAAACAGAGACTGCACTGTGATGTTGGAATAAAGTATCTTGGAATTTGTACCGATGCACAGAAGGTTGCATATGTGATGAATGAGGGAGAAAAGAAAGTCCCGGAAGGTTTAAGGGCCGCGCTGAATAATTGCAACAGGTTTCAGGATATAGTGGCGGGGAATTTTAAAGAGGGGCGTACAGGCAATGAGGTTCTGGCGGTTTCACTGGCTGAAGCAGAAAGGCAATCCGTCAAGGCAATGCTCTATACTCACCCGATAGGCTTCCATGGTCATGGAGCCGGACCCATAATAGGATTATGGGACAATCAGGGTGTTATACCTGTGCGGGGGGATTATCCTCTATACTTTGATACTTGTTATGCGCTGGAACTCAATGCTGCAACCGAAGTGCCCGAATGGAACGGACAGGAGGTTGTAATTTATCTGGAAGAAACGGTTTCCTTCACAAAAGAAGGGGTAAGCTATTTACGGGAGAGACAAACGGATTTTATTACAATATAATCCTTATATTGAAGAGAAAGAATTTCAAGGGTGGTGCAATCGATTTACATAAAAAATAAAACTGTGATATAATTATACATGTATGTGTCATAAATATTTTGTTTTATAAAGCAATATCAATGATAATTGATATTGCTTTATACATATGTATAAGTTTATTATATTACTATATGGATTGTTTTTTAAAGCCAATTAGCGGTTTTTTACAGTTTTTGAATTTTTATAGGAAGGAGAGAAAAGAATGAGCTGTTGCGGAGGAAATTCATGTTTGGATTTTGGTAAATTGGACCCTGTAATCAAAAAGTACAAGGATGTTCCTGGAAGCCTTATAAGTGTTCTTCAGGAAGCCCAAGGCATATACGGATATCTTCCCAAGGAATTGCTGGACTACATTGCCGGGGGAATTGGTGTGAAGCCTGCCAAGGTGTATGGTGTAGCTACATTCTACACTCAATTTAGATTGAAACCTGTGGGCAAGCATTTGATAATGCTGTGCCAGGGTACTGCCTGCCATGTAAACGGTTCAAAGGAAATTGAAGAGGCCCTAAGTGAGGAACTGGGGATAAAGGAAGGTGAAACTACACAGGACAAGCTGTTTACCATTAATAATGTTGCATGCTTGGGCTGCTGCAGTTTATCCCCCGTGATGATGATTGACGGAGAGACTTATGGAAAGCTGACACCGGAAAAGGCAAAATCAATAATAAGGGAAATAAAAGATAGGGAAAATGGCAGCCAGGAGGTGAATAAGCAGTGAAGATTGTTGTAGGACAGGGAAGCTGTGGAAATGCTGCCGGTGCGGGTAAAGTATATTCAGCTATTGAGCAGCTTATAAAAGAAAGAAACTTGAATATAGTTCTCGAACAGACCGGCTGTATAGGAATGTGCTATCTGGAGCCTATTGTGGATGTAATAGATGACAACGGTGAAAAGACAACGTATGTAAAGGTTACCGGAGAAATGGCAGTTGAAATTGTGGACAAGCATTTGTCCGGAGAGCATGCAGCTCCCGAATGGTGCATAAGTGACCAGGATAAAGCGGCTCTGGGAAGGCAAACCCGAATAGCATTAAGAAACTGCGGAAACATTGATCCGGAAGAAATAGACCAGTATATTGAAAAGGGCGGCTATAAATCTGCGGAAAAATGTATAAAAGAGCTGACTCCCGAGCAGGTTATCGAAGAAATAAAAATATCAGGGCTTAGGGGAAGAGGCGGAGCAGGTTTCCCTACATGGTTCAAGTGGGATGCGGCCCGCAAATCTCCAGGCAATGAGAAGTATATGGTTTGTAATGCTGACGAAGGGGACCCGGGTGCCTTTATGGACAGAAGCGTACTGGAAGGCGACCCGCACAGCGTCATAGAAGGTATGATGATAGGCGCTTATGCTATGGGTGCAAAGGAAGGCGTCATATATGTAAGGGCCGAATATCCCCTTGCTATAATCAGGCTTAAAATTGCCATCGATCAGGCGAGAGATAAGGGCTTCCTCGGTAAGGACATT
Organism: Caulobacteraceae bacterium; assembly: GCA_050261415.1. Taxonomy (GTDB): domain Bacteria; phylum Bacillota; class Clostridia; order Lutisporales; family Lutisporaceae; genus JBLNDG01. The sequence continues at coordinate 7,393 of JBLNDG010000136.1, forward strand.
TTTGGCGGGACAGGCTTTGATTTTGATTTAAGGATAAAAGCAGGTGCCGGTGCGTTTGTATGTGGTGAGGAAACTGCACTTATAGCTTCCCTTGAAGGTGAAAGGGGAATGCCCAGGCTGAAGCCTCCCTTCCCGGCTCAGAAAGGTTATTGGCAGAAGCCGACAAACATAAACAATGTTGAGACCTTTGCCAATGTACCCTGGATTATATCCAACGGAGGAAAAGCCTTCGCAGAAATCGGAACAGAAAAGAGCAAAGGCACAAAGGTTTTTGCCATTACAGGAAAGATAAAGAAGGGCGGACTTGTTGAGGTTCCGATGGGAATTCCGCTAAGAGAGGTAATATTCGATATCGGAGGCGGAATAAAAGAAGACAAGCAGTTTAAGGCAGTGCAAATGGGAGGGCCTTCAGGAGGATGCATCCCGGCACAGCTTATCGATACACCGGTAGATTATGACTCCATAACCCGTACAGGAGCTATTATGGGTTCCGGCGGTATGGTTGTAATGGATGAAACCACCTGTATGGTGGATATGGCAAGGTTTTTCCTGGATTTCACCAGGAAAGAGTCCTGCGGCAAATGCATACACTGCAGGTTAGGCACAAAAAGAATGCTGGAGATACTCACAAGGATATGTGAAGGCAATGGAAAAGACGGCGATATAGAGCTTCTGGAAGAACTGGCCACAAAGATCAAGGAAGGTTCGCTGTGCGGCCTGGGGCAGACAGCGCCGAACCCTGTTCTTAGCACAATAAGATATTTCAGGGATGAATATGAAAAGCACATATACGACAAGAAGTGCCCTGCAAAGCAGTGTACCAACCTTTTGACTTTCTCCATATCGGAAAGCTGCAAGGGCTGTGGATTATGCGCCAAGAATTGCCCTGTAGGTGCAATAACAGGGGAGAAGAAGGGCGTACACACCATAGATTCTGAAAAATGTATTAAATGCGGTAAGTGCAAGCAGGTATGCCGGTTTAACGCAGTAGTCGTTGATTAAGGGAGGGATTCTAATGGCATTAATTAGGCTGAACATTGACGGTAAGGAAGTGACAGGACATAGGGGGCAGACTGTACTTGAGGTAGCCCGTGAAAATGGAATAGAAATCCCTACCATGTGCTATGATGAAAGAGTACAGATATATGGCTCCTGTGGTTTGTGCGTGGTAGAGGTGGAAGGAGTTCCGAAGCTTCTAAGGTCCTGTGCGACTGAAATAAATGATGGAATGGTTGTTAAGACGAATACGGAAAAGGTCAGAGGTTCAAGGAAAATAGCTCTTGAACTATTGTTGTCAGACCATGTAGGGGATTGCAGACCCCCATGTGTCCTGGCTTGCCCGGGGAGCACAGATTGTCAGGGTTATGTAGGGCTTATTGCAAACGGCGAATATGAAGAAGCGCTAAAGCTCATAAAGGAGCAGCTGCCTCTTCCGGCAAGCATAGGAAGAGTGTGCCCGCATCCCTGTGAGGATGCATGCAGAAGGCAGCTGGTGGAAGACCCGGTTGCCATAGCATGGCTTAAGAGCTTTGTAGCGGATATTGATTTACAGAAGGAAGACGCTTTTATGCCTGAAATCAAGTCCTCTACAGGTAAAAAAGTCGCAGTGGCAGGAGGCGGCCCGGGAGGCTTGACTGCAGCGTACTATCTATTAAGAGAAGGGCATGATGTTACTATATATGATGCAATGCCTAAGATGGGCGGAATGCTGAGATACGGCATACCGCAGTACAGGCTGCCCAAGGAAGTTCTTGACAAGGAAATCCGCACAATAGAAAAGATGGGTGCAAAGCTTGTAAACAATATAAAAATTGGAAAGGACATTTCGCTTAGCTATCTGAGAAACAATTTTGATGCAGTATATGTATCAATAGGAGCTTGGGTGAGCTCAAAGATAAATTGCCCCGGCGAAGAGCTTGAGGGGGTGATCGGCGGTATTGATTTCCTGAGGCAGGTAGCAATGAATCAAACTGCATCAATTGGCAATAGAGTTGCTGTAGTAGGCGGCGGCAATACGGCAATGGATGCCTGCAGGACGGCAGTAAGGCTTGGTGCCAAGGAAGTATATGTACTATACCGTAGAACGGAAGAGGAAATGCCTGCTGAAGAAATTGAAATCGCTGAAGCAAAGGAAGAGGGAGTAGTTTTCAAATTCCTTGTAAGTCCTCTGGAGATAATCGGGGAGAACGGGAAGGCTGTAAAAATAAGGCTCCAAAAGATGAAGCAGGGTGAGCCTGATAAGAGCGGCAGAAGATCATCGGTACCTATTGAAGGTGCTGAGGAAATACTTGAGATAGACACAATTATTGCAGCAATCGGCCAGGGTACTGATGCAAAAGGCTTTGAAGAGCTTGAACTCACAAAAAAAGGGACCATAGCTGCCGATGAACTCTCCTTTATGACCAGCATACCAGGGGTATTTGCCGGTGGAGATGCGACCAATAAGGGCGCAGGTATTGCGATACAGGCTATAGGAGATGCAAAAAAAGCAGCCGGTGTAATAGACAGCTATCTGGCAGGTGAAGCAATACCGTATAAGAAACCTTTTTATGTGGAACGAAAAGATCTTACCGAAAAGGATTTTGAGGACAGGACAAAATACAGCAGGGCAAAAATGCCTCATCTCTCCGCTGAAGCAAGGAAGAGTAATTTTGAAGAGATAAATAAGGGCTTCAGCAGGGAAATGGCACTTAATGAAGCAAAAAGATGCCTTGAGTGCGGCTGTCATGATGTGTTTGAATGCAAGCTTGTAAATTTGGCAAACCAATATGAAGTAAGACCGGAAAGGCTGTCAGGGGAAGTGCACAAGCGGCAGTTTACCGATAACCATCCATATATAATCAGAAATTCTGACAAGTGCATCCTGTGCGGATTGTGCGTAAGGGTCTGTGAAGAAGTGGTGGGTGTATCTGCTCTGGGCCTTACGGAGAGAGGCTTTGACACTATTATAAAACCTGCTCTGGACAGACCGCTAAAAGAGACTGGCTGTATTTCCTGCGGCCAGTGTGTGAGTGTGTGCCCAACCGGCGCTCTGCAGGAAAGGTCAGGAATGGAGAAACCGGTGCCTTTGAAGCCGGAATCTACGCATACTGTATGTTCACACTGCAGTGTGGGCTGCAGTATAAACCTCAATACAAAGGGGAATTCGCTGGTGCGTTCTGTTCCTGTAGCAGGGAGCAAAGTAGACAACGGACTCCTTTGCGTCAAGGGCAGATTCGGTTTCAATGCATTAAAGAACAACAGGATAACAAAACCTATGGTGCGAAAAGAAGGAAAACTGGTGGAAGTGTCATGGGAAGAAGCAGTGAGAACTGCAGTAAAGAAGCTTCAGTCGATTTCTTCATTACATGGCAATGATGCTTTAGCTGTGACCATATCCGACAGGTATACGAATGAAGAGATATACCTTGCTTCAATTCTTGCAAATAGAGGAATAAAGACAAACAGGCTGTTCTCTATGAACGGAGTGAAATCCGGCATCAAGGAAGTTCTGGGATATGACGCTTCAACCAACACATTGGAAGAACTGCTTTCGACTGAAACTATAATGCTTGTAGGGTCCGATGTAGTGAAAGACCATACCATAGCAGGGCTAAAAATAAGAAAAGCTGTAAAAAATGGAGCTAAGCTCATTGTAATCAATCCTTACGGGTCATTGATCGATGAGGTTGCATACAGGACATACAAACCTGCGAACAGCACAGACTTCCTTAAAGAAATCGCAAAGGTTTTGATATCAATGGGTCTCGCACCTAAAGCTGATAAAGCTTCAGGCTTTGAGGAGTTTAAGCGGTCTCTTGAGAATGTAAAAGTAGGAGAAGCAGCAAAGGAAATTGCAGAAGTATACGGAAAATCAAAAAAGGCAATGATTGTGTTCTCACAGGACAGCGTAACTCCTGATGCAGCAAAACTACTTGCAAATATTGCCGTAGTATCAGACCATATAGGGAAGCCGAGAAGCGGTATACTTCAGCTGAAATCAAACAGTAACAGCCAGGGGCTCACAGATATGGGCGTTGAGACGGATTGTGCCGAATTGGTAAAGGACATAGAAAATAAAGCGGTAAAAGGCTTGGTAGTGTTTGGAGAGGATATAAGGAATATAGACTTGAAAAAGCTTGAATTCCTAATGGTGCACGATATCAGCATGACAGAGACTGCAAAGCTTGCAGATGTAGTGCTGCCCGCTATAAGCCCCGTTGAGTCGAAGGGTACCTTCACAAGCTCTGAAAGAAGAATACAGGAGCTCAAGAGGGCAATTGCTCCAATTGCAGATCTGGAGAACTGGGAAGTAATAATGAAGTTGTGCAGAGCTTTTGGATTGAGCTTGGAATATGGCGGTCCTGACGAAATATTCATGGAGCTTTGCACCGGAAAGCCAGAATATAAGAATGCGTGCACAAGCTTGAACGGAGAATTATTCTGGCCTGTAAATTCAAGCCCTGTGCTTTATGAGGACGGCTTCAATTTTGAGGATAGGAAGGCAAGATTGCAGGTAACAGGAGAGAGCGAACTGTTCATGAAGAAGCAGGGAACGGACTATATAGCAGCAAGCCTAGCTGAAAGATTGGAGAAAGAAGGAATTCAAAAGAGCCATTAGTATGGCTCTTTTTCTCTATAACCTGTTTTCATTGAAGGGGATTAGTATACTGGATTGAAACCGAATGTTCTTCCAAAACCGCCAAAGGCGATTATTGCAAGTATGATAATGAAGAAGAAGTTGTTGTCGATACCCCATGCCGGACCTGCTGCCAGTAATATGAAGAGCAGGAGGAGAAGCAGGAAGCCGTTATTGTGACACAAGCCAGCTATCGGTGAAACCGCCGGGCCTCTGCAGCCGGCTGCTGCTAAACCGGGGTTGACCATTCCCATACCATAGCCATACCCGTTTGCCATATTTACACCTCCTTTCTGTTAAAGCTTTCAAATTAACTACTTATTATATAAGTTTTTTACATTGGGTGATTCATATCACCTTTCGTATTAGGATGCTAGAGTAGCACGAACATTGGTGCTAATGTCAGCCAGTTTAGGCCCCAACCATATCCGGGATAGCCCCATCCCATACCAAATCCGGGATAGCCATACCAAAATCCAAATGGCATGGTCTCACCTCCTCTCCGATTAAGTGGAAACCATTACATGTCCTAATTCATACTATGTAGAGTTTTATATTTGGTTACTTCTTAAAGATAATGTTTATGGCGCTATGGGGGGTGAATATTGAAAAAACCCGATCCGTAGTGTCGGGTTTTTAAATGTACATTATTTTGAAGCATACTATACTTCTGGATGGACATAGCCAAAGAGCTTTTCACTGCCTCCTATGCCAATAATGGCAAGTGCTATAAGCAGGAATATCCTATTATCCATTCCCCATACAGGCCCAGCAGCCAATATAATAAACAGCAGCAGCACCAGAAGAAACCCGTTGCCTGCTAATAATCCCGTTGCATATCCCTCAGCCATAAACCTACCTCCTCACACACGTTATTTAGCCCTATGTTAATAATAAGCCAAAAGCTTTTTCAAAACCGCCAAGACCAATTATGGCCATGATTATTATAAAGAAGTACTTCCCGTCGATCCCAAGGGAAGGGCTTGCTGCAAGCAATATGAATAATACAAGGAGAAGCAGGAATTCTTCCTTCTTGCATGACTCAATCTGTAGATTTTGAGCCATAGGTTCAATTTTGGATGGCCTGACCTGTGAACAAAGAGTTACTGGTCCGGTTGTTCTTACCGGTGCAGTATATAGACCTGTTGAAAAACCCCGCGCCAAACTCACACCTCCTTCAAGTAAAAGGTTGTTTGCTCCTCTCAATTCATACTATGTACCTGTCTCAATTTTTGACACTTGTCAACTCTCGTCCTGTTGTTGCGTATTATGAATTGAAAGGAGGGGTGTACTTATGCAGGGTAATAATAACAATGGACAAAATTATTTTGGGGGACTAACCTCGGAACAAATTATGAGAATAGTATTCGAAGAGTTGTCCAAATCAGGTTTTCAACCGAATAATATCAACAATATGATACCCTCTATAATTGGAAGAATATTCGGCGGGAACGGAAGCATGGCAGGAAACAACATTATGCAAATGCTGATGACCAGCTTTATGAACAGCTATTTTAAAAGGCCGCAATAAACTGTCACAATAGTTGATAATTATGATGGATTAGCTTATAATATTAATGAAAAATCAAATAACCGCATGAGGGAGTAGTTGGCACACAAGTGCGGCAATGTCAACATACTGATGTAACCATCTGGCTTGCCTTAAATAATGAGACTCATGTATAGCGGTTTTCGTTATACATGGTCTTTTTTTGTTCCGGAGAGAGTCTGAATGGGGAATAATTATACATAAGCAGGAGGAATAATAATGGATCTATTATCAATAGCATTAATCGGATTGGGATTATCAATGGATGCCTTTGCAGTATCAGTAACAAGCGGGATTACAATAAGGAAATTGAATGCCGGCCATTTACTGAAAATCGGAGGTTATTTCGGAGGGTTCCAGGCTCTCATGCCTGCCATAGGTTGGGCTGTGGGGTCACAGTTCAAGAATTACATAATCAGCATAGACCACTGGATTGCATTCGGTTTATTGTTTTTGATCGGTGCAAAAATGGTATATGAGGTATTTGAGCATGAAGAGGAGACCGGTGATGAAGGGGTAAAACTGGCAGAGGTAGCAGTGGCAGAGCAGGATGCATTAAACGAGGAAAAGCAGCTGAAAGCAGGGCGTATGCTGATGCTGGCAATAGCAACAAGCATCGATGCATTAGCGGTAGGTGTAAGTTTTGCGTTTCTCCAGGTTTCAATAATATCGGCTTCGCTTTTAATCGGAGTAATAACCTTTGTAGTATGTGTTACCGGAGCGCTTATAGGCAAGAGATTCGGGGACCTGCTGAAAAACAAGGCGGAGATAGCAGGCGGGTTGATACTGATACTCATAGGATTAAACATATTGAATGAGCATCTCAATTTTCTCGGGTACATATTTTAGACAACTGATTGAAGGACGAATAATAACCTGCTTTAATGAGAATATAATATTATTCGGCTTCATTACAAACAAATCTGAATAGGAGTGTAGGAAATGTCTGAAGTAAAATTTTGTGAAAATAACTTCGACCAGGGTACGGATGAAATTGCGGAGAGAATTGAAAGTGAATTTGAGGATGTGGCTGTAATCATTGAGGCATGCCTTGACTATTGCGGAGAATGTGCTGTTGGACCTTTTGCACTGGTTAACGACAAGTTTGTCCAGGCAGATACGCCGGAGGAACTTTACGATAAGATAGTAGAAAAGTTGCAGTAAGCGAACCACAACATGTAAGGGCGAATGGATCCGCACTGTGAAAAAAAGAGTTAGGAAACATAACATTTCAGGTATCATACATGAATGGGCCAAGGGTAATGAATGCTCATTCATGTTTTTTGCAGTTCTTCTTCATATTTTCTTCATAGTGTTATTGTAAAATTTATTTAAATAAAACCACATGGTTTAATATTAGCAAATTATCCAAAGATTGATTGAATATAAAGTTCGGGAAGTATGCGAGGAATGGAGGGACACTATGGAGAAAAGGGTTTTGAGCATACAAGGCATGAGCTGCAGCAACTGTGAGCTGCGTATTGAAAATTCCTTGAAAAAGCTTAGTGGAATAATTGAGGTAAAAGTAAGCTACTCCCAGTCAAAGGCATATGTGACCTACAACAAGGATGTTATAGAGCTTAATGATATTATACAGGCTGTAGAAAAGGCCGGATACCATGCTGCGGAGTATAAAAGAGCTAAAGAAGACAAGCCGGCAAAGACAGTAGCAGCAAAACAGGACAAGGGAAGCATAAATCAGCTCTTGGGGATTGGAATAATAATACTTGCCTTATATGTGATTATAAAGAATACAGTAGGCTTCAACTTCATACCCCAGGTCAACCAGTCAATGGGCTATGGAATATTGTTTGTAGTAGGTATGCTCACATCTCTGCATTGTATTGCAATGTGCGGAGGTATAAACCTTTCACAGTGTGTTTCTTATAAGCATTTTGACGGGTCAAAAATGGGTAAATTGAAGCCCAGTATGCTATATAACACCGGAAGAGTTATATCATATACAATTATAGGCGGAATTGTCGGCGGCATAGGTTCGGTAGTGAGTTTCTCCGGTACAGCGAAGGGTGTTGTTGCAATAGCCTCAGGGGTCTTCATGGTTATAATGGGAATCAATATGCTGAACATATTTCCATGGCTGAAAAGATTCAACCCAAGGATGCCTAAAATTTTTGGAAACAAAATATATAATAACAACGGAAAAAATGGCCCTTTCTACATAGGGCTGCTGAACGGACTGATGCCGTGCGGCCCATTACAGGCAATGCAGCTTTATGCATTGGGAACCGGAAGTGTATTTGCAGGAGCCTTATCAATGTTTATATTCAGTATAGGCACAGTGCCCTTGATGTTTGGCTTTGGCGCAGTAAGCACAATGCTCAGCAAGAAATTCACAGGCAGGCTGATGAAGGTAAGCGCAGTATTGGTCATGACACTTGGCATTGTAATGCTGAACAGAGGCTTGAGCCTGTCCGGAATATCCGTTGCTTTTGCTGATTCGGGAACGACAAAAGGAAACATAGCAAAAATCGAAAATGGAGTGCAGCTGGTATCTATTGACTTGCAGCCAGGAAGTTTCGAGCCTATAATAGTACAAAAGGGAATTCCGGTAAAGTTTACGATAAACGCAGACTCAAACAATATTAACGGGTGTAATAATGCAATAATCATACCAAAATATAATATACAGAAATCGCTTGAGCCGGGCGAAAATATAATTGAGTTCACACCGGATGAAACCGGAAATATTCCGTATTCCTGCTGGATGGGCATGATAAGAAGCAACATCAAAGTAGTAGATGATTTAAAGGCAGTCTCAAGCCAAGATGTTGAGGCAGCCAACTCAGGTGTAATCTCAAGCTCAGGCGGCAGCTGTTGTTCCGCAAGTTCACTGGCAACAAAATTTGCCAATGGGAAGATACCTACGGATGATATTCAGGTTGCTGAAGTGAAGGACGGAGTACAGGAAGTAACAGTAAAAGTAAATGATTATGGATATTCTCCGGCAGTAGTAGTGCTCCAGAAAGGGGTTAAGGCAAAAATAAAGTTTAATCCTGAAAAGTTGAACTCCTGCAATAATGTAGTGGCGTTCCCCGATTACGGCGGGCAGCTCGACTTATCCAAAGGCGAACTGGAGACACCGGAGCTGGATGTTACTAACGACTTTACATTCCAATGCTGGATGGGAATGCTTCATGGATATGTTAAAGTGGTAAATGATATAAACAATATTGATATGAACGCAATAAAGAAAGACGTGGAATCTTACGTACCTGCCTCCGGAGGCGGAGGATGCTGCGGCAGCTGATAATTTATATAAATAATCTATAATGGAGGGATATGTATGTTTAAAGCTATTAAGAAGGCTCTTGATAATTTTATCAAAAACCTCGCAAAAGAGAGTGAAAAATCATTCGGAAACGAGAAGCTGGACTGCTGCAAGACGGGCAGAGAAAAAACCAATAAGTAACTTCTTCTTACCACTGCGCAGGGATGTTGCAAATCCCTGTTCAGTGGTATAATGCTTTATAGGGAGGGATTTACCGTGAACGAAAATACTATAAAGATACTGGTAGTTGATGATGAAGAGAAAATAGTAGAGGTAGT
>JBLNDG010000137.1:0-17338 GCA_050261415.1 Caulobacteraceae bacterium
AAGTAAAGGACATTACGTCTATAGTTCAGAAACACCTGAATGACATAAAACAGAAGAATCTGGATGAAGCCGTCAAGTATTGGGTTGTTAAAGAAGATACGGAATTTTATGCAACTCAGAGAAAAATCGTTGAAGATCTCATAAACAATGCCGGTAAATATTCATTCAATGTAGGGGAAATTGAGCTTTGGTCACTGAGTGATCCTCATAGATCGGAGACCCCCGAGAATTCCACCTATGCAAAGGTAAAAGTAGTTATTTGGGATGGAAAGAATACCACCAAATACAAGCTTATACTGAAAAGATATTATGGCGGGCAATTTGAAATTGAAAGCTGGAATAACGACCCTCTGGGCATATCCCAATTATTCTGATACCGATAAAAAAGTGCAGACAAAATGTATGCACTTTTTTTAGTTAAATTCTTCGCAACAGGGCATCATATTATTGAGGTGAAGAAAATGTATCATGATGGTAATGAGGATAAAATGAAGAATTCTGCAGTTATCCCGGTACAGAACATGATAGATGGCAGCAGTGTAATATTCTTCGGAGAAGATCCCGGTGTAATAGGCGATGATTCTGAAAATGACGTGCGTGAAAAGAACATCAGGCGGCTATCTGATTAGTTTTCAACCTCAATCCCTGCGGTGTGGAAAAGGTGCCCCCCTGCTGTACCGCAGGAAAACACCCCTTTCTATCCCTAATCCAAAGTCTTTTTAAATTTCTTCATTGTAATTACAATAATAAGCATTATAAGCAGCAGAAGTATGATTGTAGTATTAAGCAGGTACGGCAGCCCTATTCCCTTTACTATAATTCCCCTCAATATTATCAGGAAATAAGTTATTGGAAAGGTTCCGCCTATGAGGTATATTATCTTTGGCATTGCCTCCCTTGGAAACATAAATCCCGAAAGCAGCACACTTGGCAATAGGAAAAGTATCGCTGCCTGCATTGCCTGCAGTTGTGTTTTTGCTACTGTAGATATCAGCATACCCATTGCAAGAGCGCCTATAAGGAATATAAAACCCAAAAGAATCAGCAGTATAAGGCTGCCTTTTATGGCAACTCCAAACAGAATGTAGCTCAGGATAAGAATTATGGCAAAGTCATAAAGGCCTATTATAACATATGGTATCAGCTTTCCTATAATCAGTTCGAGCCCTGTCACAGGAGTCATGATAAGCTGTTCTATCGTGCCCCTTTCTCTCTCCCTGACCATGGCAAAGGCTGTGAGTATTATTGTAATGTTTTGCAAAATCAGCCCTACTACACCAGGTACGTTGAATTTACTGCTCTCAAGGGTAGGGTTATACAGCACTCTTGGTTTTGCTGCTATTCCTGCTGAAGCAGCGCCTGCCATTCCGGCTTTTTTTGAGTTGAGTTCCTTTAACTGTACTGAGTGGTTGTTTGCCAGTATTATTGAATAGGACATAGCTGTTCTTGCAATTGTAGGGTCTGATCCATCAACTAGTATTTGTATCTCTGCTGGCTTGTTTCTTTTTATATCCCTGGTATAATCGTTTGGTATTATGAGCCCTACTTTAACTTCCCCTTTGTCTATATACTCTTCTACAATATCAGGCGAGTCGACCACTTCATATATTTTGAAGTAATAGGAGTTGTTGAAGCTTTCTATAAGCTGCCTGCTTTCATAAGTTTTGCTCCCGTCATAAACAGCAAGGTTTACATGGTTTATGTCGGTATTCACTGCAAAACCGAAAATAAGCAGCATCATTACAGGGGCGATAAGCGCCATGACCAGGCTGGCCTTGTCACGCTTAATGTGAATGAATTCCTTTTTCGTCACTGTAAGAAGTCTCTTGAGCTTCATCCATTACACCCCGCTTTCATTGCCGGAGGTCTTCAGATCCATAAAGGAACTTACCACTTCTTTATTTGTAAGCTTCTTTACATATTCTATGAAAATATCCTCAAGATTTTCCGTATTATGTTCTTTGTAAAGTTCTTGTGTTGTGTTCATGGCAATGAGGTCTCCGTTGTAAATAAAACCGATTATGTCGCAAATTGATGCCTCATCCATGTAATGGGTTGTTACAAGCACGGTTATTCCATCCCTTACGAGCTGGGTAATGGAATTCCAGAACTCCCTTCTCGATACGGGATCCACTCCTGCAGTCGGTTCATCAAGTATCAGAAGGCTTGGGTTGTGTATCAAGGAACACCCTAAGGCCAATCTCTGTTTCCACCCTCCGGACAAGGTACCTGCAAGGCTCTTTTCCTTTCCCTTCAAATTAGCCATTTCAATAAGCTGCTTTTTTCTTTCCTCAAGCTTTTCCTTTGGCATCATATATATATTGCCATAAAAGTCCAGGTTTTCTTCCACCGTCAAATCCTCATAAAGACTGAATTTCTGCGACATATAGCCAATGTTCTGCTTAATTTTTTCCGTATCCTTCACAAGGTCATAGCCCAATACCTTCCCTTCGCCGCTTGTAGGCCGCAGTACACCGCATATCATTCTGATAGTGGTGGACTTTCCTGAACCGTTTGGTCCGAGGAAACCGAATATCTTCCCTTTAGGTATGTCAAAGGATATTCCGTTTACAGCAGTAAAATGCCCAAATTTCTTTGTCAGATTTTTTATAGTAATTGCATAATCCATATTAATCACCCGCTATTCAATATTAACATCCAAAAGCATTCCGGGTTTTATGCTTTCAAGGTTATCCAATATTTTTACCTTGACACCGAACACCAGCTTCATGCGGTCTTCCTTTGTAACAATGTTTACCGGTGTAAACTCTGCTTCAGGCGATATATACACAATCTGTCCCTTTATAGTTTTTCCCTTTAGAAAATCGCATGTTATGCTTACCTGCTTCCCCAGCTTTACTGAGCTTAATGCCCTTTCGGGTATATATATCTTAACCCATAGGCTATCCGGATCAGTCAGAGTCATTATAGGACTTCCTGCCCCTACAAACTCCCCTTTGCTGTAATATACTGTTTCCACAATCCCACCTGTCAAAGTGGTCACATTACTCTTGCCGGCTAAAACGTTTGACAGTTCAAGCCCTTTTTCAGCCTGCTCCACGCCATACTGTGCTGTATTCCTTGTGCTCTGGGTAGCTCCGTTAGTAAGAAGCCTTAATTTTTCTTTCGCTGCAGTAAGATGTGCCTGCGCATTGCCACTCTGAGCTGCAGCCCCTTCCAATTGGGATTTTACACTGTCAAGAGAGTGATTTGCACTGTTCAATGCATACATTGCCGTGTTTGCAGCGTGTTCAGCATTATCCATTTCCTGCTGCGTCGCTGCGCCGCTGTTATATAAGACCTTTATTCTGTCATAGTTTTCTTTACTCTGTTGGTATGCCTCCCGTGCTGTATTAACTACCTGTTCAGCCTGCTTCACCGCTGCCTCCAGCTGTTTTACAGCGGCAGTTGATTGCTTTAGTGCATATTCTCCCTGATTTACAAGGGCTTTTTGCATGTTTATCTCTTCTTTCCTGCTGCCCTCTTCAACTTTTTGCAGTTCATTCTCAGCATTTTTCACCGATATCTTTGACTGTTCAGCCTTTATATTGTTTTCAGGAGAGTCTATTACCGCAACAACGCTGTTCGGCAAGACCTTCTGGCCTTCTTCAGCCTTAATTTCCTTTACTCTCCCGCTTGTCTCAGCACTTATATCTACTTGGTCCGCTTCCGCAGTTCCGTAAAAAACGAGATTCTTGGAATCTTTATTAGTCATTGACCTCACAAAAGTACACGCTGTGAAAATTAAACCGACTACAGCCACTAGTAAAATCAGTGTTAGTTTATTTTTCTTAGACATAACCTACCCCTCTTTCTTTGCACCTACTCCGTTCAGATATATATCTATTATTAAATCCAGCTCCTGGTCCAAATCCAGTTTACTTTTCAATACATTACTTTCCAATACTATCATTGCCATCATTCCCATAAAGCTTCTTGCTGCGGTATGAGGATTAATATCTTTGAATATCCCCTTTGTAACACCTATTTTGAATAATTCTTCTATATTCTTTATTACCCTTGGTACAAATTGCTGCAAATATTCCTTCTTAAGGTCTTCATGGTATTGCAGCTCGTTCACTATTATTTTAAAGGAGTCAACATTATTACTGATTTTTAATATAACAGTTTTAATGAATTCTCTGGCAGCTGCTTTTGGTTCAGCCGCCGACGTTATTTCTGCTACTCCTGACGGTAATGACATAACTATCTGCGGAACTGTCTCATGTATTATCTTATTAAGTACTGCCCGCAGAATGCCTTTTTTTGTACTGTAGTACTTGAACACGGTTCCTTCCGCTACTCCTGAGTCCCTTGCAATATCAGCCGTTTTTGCTCCATGATAGCCCTTCTGAGCAAAATGCTTTATAGCTGCATTCAATATTTTTTCCTGAGTCTCATTACTGCTTCCCATATTTATTGAGTCCTCCCTTCTTAATGGTGTAAAATTCCTCATGTACTTCTTTTCATACAACTCTATGAATGTAGCCGTCAAAATAATGATAAGTGAGTGACTACTCACTTATCATTATAGTAACGTTATCTATTCCTGTCAATATGAAATACTCTTTAATATGAAAAAAATAAGACGATTTCTCGCCTTATTCTAATCTTCAGCATTCATTATCACTTTAACTATTGCATTGTTGTCTATTGCGTCCCTTATGAGGTTTACATCGATTATCGTAGCTTTTTCGTAGTAATTGCCGTTAATCTCAATTCCCTCAAGAAGCTCCTTGCCGCAAAGGTATGAATATTTTTCATCAATTCCGGAGGAAACTTCCTTATTTTCGCTGCTGTTTTGCGGTTGTGGCTCAGCACCAACCTCCGGGTGCTCAGGCTTTTCTTCTGCGCATGCATTCGTTTCATCACATATTTTGTCATCTTCCGTACCGCATTTTGTGTCTTCAACGACAGCTGCCTGCTCAGGCAAAGCACCTTCAGGTTCTTTTACATTCTGTACAGGAGCCTCAGGCTCAGATTTTTTATTGTCACTTTCTCCCGCTGAAACAGTTTTTAAAGGAATTACAACATTGCAGTCGATACTTGATTCTACTCTTTCTTTGAGTTTTTCTATTTCAACTTCATACCCGCCTTTAGCGCAATACTCGGTATGATTCTGTACCAGTTCCGATTCTTCAACATCCACAACCACGACACTATCGTAGTTAATAGTCTTGGATATGTCTATTTTATAATCTTCTGTATGTATGTACCTGATAATATGATTTTTATCTGCTTCAACCCCTATCAGGCTTCCGATACGTCTTCCATCTATATTATAGACATCAAGCATTGAGTTGAGTGGTTTTATGCTCTGGGATGCCAGTGTCATGGCTGATACTTCCTGGATCATTACAGCATCAGGACCTACAATAACATTATCAACGGGTATGATAAAGTAGTTTTCCATATTATGATGGTAAATATGAGTTACTTTATTTCCCTTTATTACGACCCCGTCTACTGTTCCGACCATTTCAGCTTCATGTATTGCGATTATAGGCTGCTCCATTAGCTTAATAACCAAAGCCAGCACCTACCCTTCAAGGTTTGTCTTTACATCCCTGTACATTCTGTAATACATGCTGCCGACAACATTGTCGTATTCCCCTATATTGCTCTTTATGCAGATATAGTCATTGCTCAGGTATTTGCTAAGGTAGTCGAACAATATCTTGCTTCCGCCGCCCGCAAATATTATGCTGTCACATGTACCTGCAAACTTAATCTTTGCAAATTCCCTGATATCCTTGCTGAGTTCATATGCAAACACATCGAATACATTCTTCACTATGCTGCTTGCATCAATGTCCTCACCTTTTTTGCCCTTCAATATGCAGTTATGAAATCTTACCATATTGTCGATTTCATAACTGAAAGGCTTCTTGTCAAGCTTGTCCCTAAAATTATTAAACATTATAAGAGATATCTTTTCATAGCAGTCAAACATACCCTTTTCGAAAGTATTTACGCCTGCTACCTTGAACCCGTCAAAAGCGGCAACATTTATCTGACCTGAGCCGATATCCCATACAACAGTCTTCATGTCTTCCTTGAATTCCTGCTTTACGCTTCCGTCTTCATTAACAGCATACTGGAAGAATGCAGCTATTCCTTCCGGACATAATACAACCTTCTCTATATCGAATACTATTTCGTATATAACCTGGGAAGTATTAAAAATGTTGTAGAACAGCACCTTCATATTACCCATAAGGTTCTCAGTATACTTGTTGGCTGACTCTTCCTTATTTCTTGCATACTCGATAAGCGGCTGATTTACAGTAAGGTCTATCTTCTGGTAGTTTTTGTTGTACTTTGCCAGATTGTATGCAATGCCTGTAATCATGCAAAACATTATCACTTCATCTACGGCTTTTTCCTGATATCTGTTCCTGTCCCTTATAAGCAAGCCCTTCTCTTCCGCAGCTTTGCCTACAAGCATCTTTCCCTTGGAAACTCCGTCTTTGATGATTTCTACAAACATGTTGTTGATGTCAAGTTTTGCTGCATCATTGTTCCAATCTGACAGGTCAAAATCAAAATTCAAGCCATAGTTCAATTCTTTTTCCGGTTCAGAAATAATAGTCGGAAAATCAAAAGGCTTTCTGGACTCCTCCATTATTTTTGTCAACCTGTTTCCACCATCTGCGAAAATTTTTACCCGAGATTCCATATGTAAACCTCCTCACAATATTAATGAAAGTAAAATAAATACAACTCTTCTATATTATACGATACCCCATATCCCTTTTGTATCATATAGGACTTAAGTCCTAATTTGTCCTAATTTGTTGAAAATACCGTCATTTTGTGATAATTTCAAGATGTATGTAGTATTTTCAAGGGAGGGTATACGTTGGAAAAGGTTGTTAGTAAAAGTATCCCCAAGGTTCATAGATGCGTTGTATCCGCAGGAATATCCTCATCTACATATCTAAAAACCCTTGCTCCTGAGCTGCAGGACGAAAACTCTTCATTATATGACTGCAGAAGCAAAGAGGATATCTATAATATTAGTCCCGCAAATCATTACGACATTATTATAAATTATTCTGACGAATCAGTAAATGATATTATCTACGATTTATTTAATCATCTTATCCCCATGGATGTCCCCCTTAGGGTTATGCTGGTTCTCGATAAAGCAGATACAAATGGCGGCCTGCCGAGATATGTCGCATTTCTTGAAAAATTGGAGAAACATAAATTTATCAATCTTGAATTCATTAATAACAATGTGATAGAGACAGTAACCCAGGAAGAGAATATCATATTCTTCGTAGGACCCGGCAATACAGGAAAGACATCACTGATAGCTTCCTTGAGCGAAGAATTCAGGCTAAGCTCTCAAAAACTTGCACTTATTGATATCACAAGGAATAACAAGCTTATTAATTACTTCCCAAAGCATGGTTTCCTGAACACAAGCAATCTTAAGGATTTCAATCTATCCAGGGATTTTTACAGAGCTGTCAATATTTATACCGACGGTATCGTGGATTTGTATGTATATGACTATGACAGTGATCCTAAGGGGCTGGAAGTCATATATTTTTGTGAGATACTTAGAAAATTAAGCGACATATATGACTATATAATCGTTAACGCCGATGAAAGTTCGGTTATGAATACACCTTACATATACAAGACAGCCAATAAGGTTTTTATCGTTCATGATTTCATGCCCAATAAGATAAGAATAACCAAGAAACTCATGCTAAAACTGATATCTGCAGGGATAGATACACAGAAAACCGTATCCCTTATATATAACAAGACTATCAAAAACACCATAGACATAGGAAAAATCGAGGAAAAGCTTTTATTCATAAGGCTTTCCAATAAAAAGATTGTACCCACGGTAGACTTGAACTGCAATACCTTTGAAATTCCATATGACCGGAAGACAATGGCTGCATTGATTAAAAACCTGGCATCAAACACCGTAGGTATTGAAAACACCTCAAAAAAGTACAGAACCAACATTGCGAATATTTATAAGTTTATAAACGGAATACCTTATACGGAAAATGATGAGATGGAGATTTCCCAATATGTTAAGGAAAGGCTTCAGAAGCTTGTTGAAGGTAAATATCTGTCAGATGGCTTCAACTATATAAAGGATGATATTAAGAATGTTAAGAGCAGCAAAGTAGTCAAACACAGCACCAGAGTTCTCAAAGACAACTTTGAAAAAATCAAGGGTCAGCTGGGTGCTAGCGTTGCAAAATACTACTCAGCCGCTTGCAATAAAGTTAAACTGTATAAATTCCTAAAATTAAACAAGAAGCAGAGTTAACTGCTTCTTGTTTTTTTCACTTTAAAAACCGAACAACACTTTTATACTCTTGTGCTTGCTCTTGCTGGAGGCAACCTCCAAGGCCTTTTTATAATCCTTGATATCAAATACATGGGTTACCAAAGGTTTTATATCCAGTTTCCCGTTCTCGATCAAATCCAGGGTATGTCTGTAGGTTGAAGTTTTATTGCCATTTATGGTTTCTGTGCTGCACCAGTATGCACCGTGCAGCTTTACTTCCTTAAGCCATATAGGGGTCCAGTCAACACCCTTTGGTGCAGAAGCAAGGCCGATAAGTACCATGGTACCACCCTGTTTGGTGAACCTCAGGGATTCATCTATGCTGGTATCTGAGCCTACACATTCAAACACCCTGTCAAAGCCCCCCGTCATAACTCTCTTGCCTATTATCGGCTTATACAATGTACCCCCTGAAATATCTGCGAAAGTAGAGAAGTAGTCATTGTCGCGGGTATAGACAACATTGTCGGCACCATATTGTCCGGCAAGATTTCCCTGGAATTTGTGCCTTGCAAGTATTGTAATATTGCACTTGGATCCCAAAGCCCTCAGAGTAGCTACTACCATCAGCCCTATTATCCCGCTTCCCACTACCAGTACCTTTTCGTTGTCATCGGGGAAATTTCTGGCAACAGGATGAAGTGCTGATGCAATAGCGTCCACAAGAACCGCATCCTGACTTTTTGTATTGTCTGCGAGCTTGATGAGCTGGAATTTATGGGCTATGTAATACTCTCCCCAGCTGCCTCCGGTATCTTTGCAGGAACCAATCGACATACCAGGCGAAAGAATGCCCTTTGTAAAATTGCTGCACAGAGCAGCATTACCACTTTTACAGCTGTCGCACTCATCTTCAATGCCCCTGACCTTGCAGGACAGTATGGGATCTGCGATTATCCTGTCCCCTATTTCGAAATCTGTAACTCCCTTTCCCTTCTCGACTATGACTCCTGTGTTTTCGTGCCCAATAACAAAAGGAAATGAAGCAAACGGAGACACTGAAGGGCTGTCATGCAGAAAGACAAGGTTCAAATCGCTTCCGCATATTCCTCCAAATGCTGTTTTGACCCTGACCCAATCTTCTCCCGGAAGCTCAGGCTCTTTTATATTCTCTTTGTACGAGGTGCAGGTTAAACCTCCATAACTCAACTTTTTGTTGAGCTTGCCCAAAGCAAGAGTACCAGCGTATTTTTTTATATCACCGTCGAAAACTATTCCCTTCATTTTCTTCCCCCGTTTCCAAAGTACTATTTTATATTAAACTCCTTACCTACCTCTTCCAGTGCATTGAGTGCCTTGTCCAGATGCTCCTTCGTATGTGCCGACATAAGGCTCATTCTCACCCTGGAAAGCCTTTTGGGTACGGCAGGGTACATTACCGGGTTCACATACACATCCATTTCGTGAAGTCTTCTGCACATTTCCCTTACCTTTAGGTCATCCCCTATTATTATTGGGAATATTGCAGTTTCTGAGTTTCCTATATCAAAGCCCAGCTTCAATAGGTTTTCTCTGAAATACCTTATATTGTTCCAAAGCTTTTCCCTATGCTCCGGTTCCTGTTCAATTATATCGAGGGCTGCAATGAGTGATCCCGCTACCTGTGGAGTCATTGCGGTAGAAAATATGTAAGGCCTCGAGTAGAACCGGAGGAGATCAATGAGTTCACTATTTGATGCAATGAAACCTCCCACAGCACCAAGGGCTTTTGATAGTGTTCCCGCAACAATATCTACCTTCCCCTCAATTTTATGGTGCTGCGGCGTCCCTCTGCCTGTATCCCCTATGACTCCGGTGGCATGGGCTTCATCCACCATAACATATGCACCATGGGCCTTTGCCAGCTCTACAATCCTGTCCAGCGGTGCAATGTCCCCATCCATTGAATATACTCCGTCAACTACTACAAGCTTTGTTTTATACTTATCCTTTACCCTTGTAAGTGCTTTTTCAAGGGAATCCATGTCATTATGCCTGAAGAACTTAGTATTCGTATTCTTACAGCCGTCAATTATGCTGGCGTGCACAAGCATATCAAGAATCGCTATGTCGTCCTCCTGAAGTATCGATAAAAGCGTTCCGCAATTTGATCCGAACCCCGAGGTATAGATGATTGCATCCTCACAGCCTTTGAATTTTGCAAGCTTTTTCTCCAGCTCAATGTGTATGTCCAGCGTACCTCCCAATAATGGCACACTGCCGGCACCCGAACCATACTTTTCAAGGGCTTCCCTGCCTGCGGCTATTGTCTTGGGATGCTTTGTAAGATTCAGATAATCGTTGGATGCCAGGTATACCATCTCCCTGATTTTGCCTGTATACCTGTCCCTCACCTTCATCACAGGGCCTGAACCATCCGTGGAAACCCGCCTGTACTGTAAATGCCTTCTGTCATCGGCATCCTTCAGGTATTCATTGAATGCCTTAGCTCTTCCCATTAAATCCTGACCGGGCACCTTGAAAAAATCAGCCAAACTATAGTTTCTTGAATCCATTTCTATAACCTCCCGTTAATCTCAGATATGTTATAAGCTTTTACTATAGTTTTAAAGCAATATGTGTACAGTTTTGTGCACATTGTTGCCTGATATATATTATACCACCATTCCTAAATTTTAGAAGTACTTGAATAATTTTATACAAAATGTTTTTATATGAATATAGTCAGTACAGTGGAGCAATACTTACTATACATAATATAGTGCGAAACATTTTCCTTGATTCATATGTATTTTTCACGACATATATGTTACTTGCTGGTAAATTTATGCTTGAGGAGGCAAGTCTTATGAAAAGATTACTACTGTATATAATGGTTTTAACCGCTGCAGCTCTCTTTATCAGCTGTACTGCGCCGAAAAACTCCAATCCTGTTAACCCGACAGGTACACCAGGAGAAAATGCCGGAAACAATGGCGGTAACAATGAAGCGCCCTCCGAATCCGAGATAATTCTTAAGAGCCTTACCCCGGAGGAGAAAATCGGCCAATTGATTATTGCGGGTTTTCCCAAGGATACTTCTGATGATGTAATTGCAGATTATATAGACAGGTATAGAATCGGAGGCTTTATATTCTTTAAGGATAATTTTACAGATTTTGAATCCTTATACAACCTGTCAAGCAAGCTGAAAAGCATGAATTCTGCTAAAAGCAAGCTTCCGCTTTTTATATCGGTAGATGAAGAAGGCGGCACTGTATCCAGAATTCCGGCAGGAGGCACCAAATTCCCTGATGCCCAGCTTGTCGGAAAGGCTGATAATACATCTCTCACTATGAAATCCGGCGAAGTCATAGGTGAAGAACTCAAAGCGGCAGGCATAAACCTCGACTTTGCCCCTGTGTTGGATATTGTAACCAGCAGTAAGAACAAGCTTCTTCTCAGGCGCTCTTACGGCAGTAATCCCGACATTGTATCAAGGCATGGCATAGCTTTCATAAAGGGAATTCGGTCCAAGGATGTTATTGCAGTCGGGAAGCATTTTCCGGGACATGGAAGCACCACCACTGATTCTCACAGCAGTCTCCCGGTAATTAATATCGGAAAAGACACACTTTTTTCAAGAGAGCTCGTTCCCTTTAAACGCTCTATTTCAGAAGGGCTTGATGCCATTATGGTAGGGCACTTGTCATTCCCGGAACTGGAGCCCTCCGGTGCACCGGCAACCATGTCAAGCTACTTCCTGCGGGATTTGCTGCGGAATGAGCTTGGCTTTCAAGGCCTCGCCATTTCGGATGACCTGGAAATGGGCGGATATTTGAACGCAGAGGGCAGCTTTGAAGAGCACGTGGTAACTTCCTTTAATGCAGGCATGGACATATTTGTAGTAGGGCACACGAAAGAAATCCAGGATAGGGTATTGAAGGCGCTGACGGATGCCTACAATGAAGGGAAAATTACAGAGGAAAGGCTGAATGAATCAGTATTGAGGATAATCGATACAAAGTTGAAGTATAAGCTATCCGATAGTATGACATATAGCTTTGAGGAAGCAAGGAATCACTTTGGTACCAAGGAGCACAAAGCGGTACTGGATGAAATAAATAAGGCCATAAAAGCGAAGATTTGATGTTTTACACCGGCTCTGAGGCTGATGACAACCCCCTGCCTAGGCAGGAGGTAAGGTGCCAGTGAAGCCTCCGAAAAACTCACGGAACCCAAAAATTCCGTCTTTATTGGGAATGGTAAATCATTGCTTTGTGCAAATACATCTCATAAAACGAATTTGTAAGCCTCGAATTTTTTTAATGGATAGTTCCATACTATTTACTTGTAGTTTTTCGGAGCTTTCCCAGTCTGTCAACTTATCAACCTATTGGCTATGTAGCAGTTTCCAGATTGAATTACCTGACTGTCCTATATAAGAGCCTATTTCCCTTAAGGCATATCCATATCCCTGTGCTTTCTCGGCATATTTCCGCTTGTATTCCTTGTACTTGCTTTCTCTCGTACCTTTTAATATCAGCTTTTCTATATTGGAATCCGCTGCTATTTCTGTCAGTATCTCATTCAAGCTTGGTCTTTTTTCGGTAATTTTACTACTCTTCATCATTATCTCATATGCTTTTTCTCTTATTTTATTTAGCTTCTCATGCTCCGTCTCTTCGATTTCATCCATTGTAGCCCTTCTCAGCGTAATTTGACAATTTCTATTAAACATCAAAATAAACCATGCTGATTTCCTCATAGAACTACAATATAAAGTCACCTTTAATGCTCATGTAGGATTAAATAACCTGCCCTTTTGCTGACACGCTTTATTATAGATTCAGTTTCAATCCTTCTTTTATTGGATATAGTGTTACTACCCACTCTAAGTGCCAAAGAATTGCTCAAGTTGCGTGACCGTTTATAAATATGTTAATATCAAACCGAAGTAAATTCGGGAGGATATGGAAAGAGCTTTGAGATTCATGTTAAATGTTCGCAGCATTTAACCCTCAAAGCCCTAACACATTTGATAACATGATAATAGCATACTTGGGGCAAAGTGTTAAGAACTATCTTACACATTTTTTGAGATGTTTGGAGTCCTTAGAACTAAGGTGCCCTTGCTGCGGCGGGGAAACAACGGGCCACGGCAGTTACGAGCGGCATGTTCACATAGCAGATATCGTAGAATATATTCCAATACAACGTGTTAAATGTAACGGCTGCAATAAAACCCATGCCGTCATTCCGGACTTTATCAGTCCAAGAAAGTATTACTCTGCCTGTGATATTGAGTTTGCGCTGGATGATCTTGAAGACGGTGTGATACCGGAACAAGTAGAAAGTGAAGCAAGCCTACAAACAGTAAGACGATGGTGGTCGGAGTACAAGGATAAACTGGAGCAGTCGACGGGAGCATTGAGGTCTCTGCTTTTCAGATTGTTTAACAAGACAGTGAATGAGCTTAAATTGATGGGAGTTAAGGGCTTCACCCTACTGAAGCGTGTGCTGGAAGCATTTCCGTCCATAGACTCCGGCGGTCTTGTTATGGGAGAAGCAAATAGTAGTAGCAACAGCCCCTTATTTTTGTGCTTCGGATATACGAACATATGTTTGCTTTTTGCCTATGCATATGGTATGATCTGTATATACTAATATATGGGGATGTTGTTATGGATATTAAGAAACTCTCAATATTGGGGGAAGCAGCAAAATATGACATATGCTCCTCCAGCGCTTCGTCAGCGCGGAAAATCGGAAATGCCGCAATGGGTAATACACTGCCCTCCGGTATATGCCACTCCTTTACCCCTGACGGAAGATGCGTATCCCTTCTCAAGGTTTTGATGAGCAACGAGTGCGAGAAGGATTGCAGCTACTGCCCAAACAGGGTCCAACGGGATGTCCCCCGGACTTCATTTTCTCCTGAAGAGCTTTCAAAGCTTTTCGTCGAATTATATGAGAGAAACTATGTGGAGGGCCTTTTCTTAAGCTCCGGCATAAGGCACGGTATGTCAAGCTCTTTGGAAAACATGATAAAAACTGCGGAACTATTGCGATATAAGTATAGGTTCGGTGGTTATATACATATGAAAATGCTGCCCGGAGCTTCGGACGGATACATTGCTCAGGCAGCAGCCCTTTGTGACAGGCTTTCCCTCAATCTTGAGGCGCCTAATAAGGAGAGGCTTAAGGCTTTAAGCGGGAGTAAGGATTATGAAAAAGAACTCCTGCTGCCTATGGGAAGCATGTCAAGAATTCTCAGGAACAACCCCGGAACCACCCATACCACCCAATTTATTATAGGTGCGGCAAAAGAAAGCGATGAGGAGATTCTGTCCACTGTCAACAGCTTGTATACCTCCTACAACCTGAAAAGAGCCTATTTTAGCGCATTCCATCCGGTACAGGGTACCCCCCTTGAAGTAATTCCTCCGGCTCCGAAGTTAAGGGAAAACAGGCTTTACCAATCTGATTTTCTAATGAGGTTCTATGACTTCAAGTTCAGCGATTTCTGTTTTGACAGCAGTGGCAACCTTGACCTGGAACTGGATCCCAAGCTTATGTATGCGGTTAATCATCCACAGTTGTTTCCTGTCGAGGTAAACAGGGCTTCTTTGGAGCAGCTGCTGAGAGTGCCCGGAATAGGCCCCAAATCTGCCCGTAAAATAATCGAAGTAAGAAGACAATACAGGATAAAGAATCCGGGAGAACTGAAAAATCTCGGCATAAGCCTTAAAAGGGCGCAGCAGTTTATCACGATCAGCGGTAGGTGCTATGACCCCAACAGGTGGCTCCTGAAGCCGCCCCGGAATGAGTTTGAACAGCTGAGTTTGTTCAAGGAGGTTAGTCTATGATAGTATTTTCTGATAACCCCGAATCGATAATAAAAGCATGCATACTCTCCAAATTGACGGGGGACTGCATAATGTCCGAAAGGAGCAATAACCTGCTGCTATTTAGCGGTGATGCCGTTATAAATTCGGACAATTACTGCATTGACGATCTTGCTAAGCAGTTTAAGGATTATTTCCTGAGAAATATCGACTGGGTTTATTCCTATAAGGGGAACGAGCTCAAGCACATGATTTATCTGGCTTTGCGCCACAGTTCGGAAACCAGGTACAGCATAATATTCAAAGCCATCGAGGATGCGTTTTTCAAAGGAATCAATTACTGCCTTCAAGGTGCCTCGCAATATTGCAAAAAGCTTCGCTCCCTTGAGAGTGAAGTCAATCATGAAGTTTACAGGATGATGGGCTTTATTAGATTCAAACCTGCCGGTGACAAGTGTCTCGCAGCTAATCCAAAGCTTTTTCACAATACAGCGGATTTGATATTGACAGAATTTCAAAAAAGATATCCGTATCACAGAATAGTATTAATAACTGATGTATCAGCATTGGCAATCGAAAACGGCAGAATTTTCGAAGTCAATAAAAACGAATACGAAAAATATATTACTCAAGATATTTATGACTCTGTTTGGGAAGAATATTATAAGTCCCAATATATTGAATCCCGGAAGAATATAAGGCTTGCATCCTCAAAAATTCCAAAGAAATATTGGGATTGGATGCAGGAAGGTAAGATTCTCAAAAGTGAAGAATGAATGGGATCATGCATTTTGAGGCATAACGAGGTGCTTTATGTTTAAGTTAATAAGACATGGCGATGTATATAATCCTGAACACATAGGCAGGAAGGATATCCTTATTTGTAATGATAAAATAATCAGGATTGCAGATTCTATAGATTTTTCCCCCGCCGGTCTGGAGGTAGAAGTTATAGACGGCAGCGATTTCAAAGTTGTCCCCGGCTTTATAGACCAGCATGTCCACATTACCGGGGGCGGCGGAGAAGGAGGGCCGACGACAAGAACTCCTGACATAAGGCTAAGCGCCCTGACAACCGCAGGTATTACTACAGTTGTAGGTTTGCTTGGCACCGATGGAGTTGCCAGAAGTCTTGAGGAACTGCTTGCAAAAGCGCGGGCTCTTGAAGAGGAAGGTATAAGCACTTATATATATACAGGCTGCTATACGCTGCCTTTCAAGACTCTGACAGGCTCAGTACAATCTGACATTATTCTGATTGATAAAATTATCGGAGTAGGCGAAATAGCTATTTCAGACCACCGCTCATCCTACCCTGACCTTAATGACCTAAAAAAGCTTGCAGGACACACCAGAGTCGGCGGATTATTGGCAAACAAGGCTGGAATAGTGCATTTTCACCTTGGTGACGGTCCCGAAGGAATAAAGCCTATCGTAGAGATAGTAAAAACTTCAGATATTCCAATAAAGCAGTTCGTACCTACTCATATCAACAGAGCCAAGCACTTGATGGAGCAAAGTGTTGAATATATCAAAATGGGCGGCTTTGTTGACTTGACCTGTGATATATATCCGACTGAAGAGTGGCCTGATTGTATGAGTATAGGCGACGCTTTACATTTTTATATTCAAAACGGGATCCCGCTTGATCACGTATCCGCTAGCTCTGATGCCAACGGAAGTGCTCCTATCTTTAATGATAAAGGAGAGCTTGTGAGTTTGGGCATTGGAGTGGCCAGTACGTTATTTAAGGATGTTAGGGATGCAATCCTTGAAAATATAGTGAGCCTTGAGCAGGGATTAAGCTTAATTACACAAAACCCTGCGAAAATATTGAAGCTCTATCCCAGAAAGGGCACAATCCAGGAGAAGTCGGATGCAGACCTCCTTTTGCTGGATGAGAAGCTAAAAATCCATACTGTATTTGCAAAGGGCAATACTATGGTCCAGGGTTTTGAGGCCAAGGTGAAAGCATTCTTTGAAAAGTAAAATAAAAGTAGTATGCGCTCGTGCATACCACCTTTCTATAATGCATAGGAAAGTATAAATTTCCGATGTGGGCCCACAAAACAAGTTCGTTACACCCACAACATCAATGTAAGGTTTTCCTATGGGAAAACCTCTAGTGTGACACTTTCCGTTAAATGCATTTCATAAAAGGCTTCCTTAGTCGTTAAGATGCTTCAATAAAAGCCTTTTTTACCATACCGGACTATTACTTGTCTTTTCCGTTTCCATTTCCATT
>JBLNDG010000138.1:0-11731 GCA_050261415.1 Caulobacteraceae bacterium
TTTTAATGGGGTTTTGTCACTTCTATTATATCACAGGAAGGGGCTTCTTGGACTTTTTTATTGCCCAAAACTATTGATTTTTCAATGTTCAACGCACATTAATAATGTGCGAAAGTTGATATAATAATATTTATGTTAATCATCTTCGCTTTTATGCTTGCTTCCCGAAGATTTGGAATCCGTATGCTTTTCATCTTTTTTATAATCTACAATATAGTCCTCGTCATACTTCCAATTCCCAAGGTCCTCATCGTCTGTTACCAAGTCTTCATCTTCGATTATTTCATCTATATCGATACTTTTATAATCGGCATCAAGATCTATGCATTTGCAGCAATTATCACAGATTTTATTGGGGTCAAGGTCACATCTGTCACATTCCCCACAATCAATACACTCTCTGTCCATCAGGACACATTCCTTCTTATAGGCCATTTTACTTCCTCCACCTTATAATTATTAACTAAACACAAATGTCTGAACTCATTATCTATATGTTTTATTATAATAAAATTATTACAGGTTTTACAGTCATTTAATCATTATATAGCTTAAGATTAAAAGAAAATTAGAATTATACCGATATTTGTAATATAATACAAGTGTAATCATTACAAAAAAGGGTGGGTGAGATATTGTTTAGCATAACTACCAATATATTTATCTTTGCAGTTTACTTTTTAATATTAATCGTTGAGTTTATATTCTTCAAGCTACTTGATTTGAGCTATGGACCGGCATGGATGATAACAACGCTATTCTATATTGCTGTAATTGCATATCAGGTTTTGCTTAAAACCAACGAATACTTAGAGAAAACAAAAGTTAGAGAAATAATCGTACATATTATGGATACAATCAATGGAATCCCGCTATTGAACCAGGATGACAAACTGATTATTAAATGGGACATAATATTTAAGAAGCTCATAGATAAAAAAGAATACGTTCTCTATGACAATATTATCAAGGTAAAGACGAAAACCATTGATCATCTGGTTAATCAGTACCCTTCCCTATTACTCGACAGCTCAACAGACATGCTGGAAAGCAATCATAATATCGATTTGAATACGGTCTTAAGCAGCAAAGGCAGCAAACCTGTGGCAGATATAAGAGCCCAGGAGATAAACGAAGAACTTAAAAACAAGTTATATGTAAAGTATTTGAGCGGTGACAAGATTACCTTTGCTAATTATGATTCATCCATATATCTGGATATAGTCGTAAATGATGAGTTTGAGCCGCAAAACTATGAGAAGCTGGGTATAAGGCCGGACAAAAGGTATGATGGTTTCTCCGTAGTTGCTTTTTATAAGAGCGAGAAATATTCTATAGTAAATAGGACAATGGTCTTTAATAAGCGTATAGATAAGGAGAAATGGCTGTATAGAAATATTGACAGGCTTATGCAGTGTGCAGAGAATATTATAGCCGGTATTCAGGAGTACAGTATTATTGTTGATGATCTTGCCCTTAAGGAAATAACCAGTGATTATATTGACAATGACAGCGGAAGAATCCCCTTCTTCCATTTCGAGTGTATTGAGGACAACCTTCTGATATTCAGCGGTGTAGAAAACGGTAAAGAGCTTGTTAAGGCATATTGCTCACTTACCACAAACCATAATGGCTTTGAAATAAACCTTGAAAGATATGAACTCATTATTGAAGAACAAAGAGAGATTGTAGAAGATGAAAAAACTGTTGCAATAGGTAACTCTTATCAGCCGCTCATAACTATAATGGAGAAAATGCCGGTAATAACAAACAATATCAGAATGGCAATATCAAAGAAGGATATAGATGATATAGTAATTAAATCATAAAAGGCTTTTAGGGAATCTTATTCGTATATAGGGAAGTAAATCAACTCGCCGGGCCTTATGTTAGCACTCTTGAGGTTGTTCACTTCCATTACTTTTATGATATAGTCCCTTATATCCATATTGTTGCTGACGTACTCCTGTGAAAGGTTCCAAAGGGTATCCCCCTCTTCCACATATTTGGATACGAGTTCCAGATCGGCACTGCCTCTTGCACTTACGACAAGAGTAAAAAAGGATATAAGCATTATTGTTATCAGCAGGCTCATTGATATCAAAAATCTGAGCCTGTTTTTTATTTTGTATCTTCTCATATTAATCCCCTCCGTGTACGAACGTATGTTCTATAGTTTTATTTTATACGAACATATGTACTATGTCAAGGGAAAAATTATCAAAATATAAAAATTGCATATATGTGCAAAATCAAGGCTTTGAGCTACTTTAACAGTAATTTTGAAATTGTTCTGAACAAATTTTTTCACATTACGAACATATGTTTGAAAAATTTACAATATTATGATATAATAGCTTCGTATAAGAGGGAACGAAACAGAACAATCGGGGAATTTGCCCATACAATAGAGAATGGAGTGTTGACATGAACATAGATGATTTAAGCAAAAAGCAAATGGAAGTATTGAGCTTTATAAAAAAGGAGATAAACAAGAAGGGATATCCTCCCTCCGTTCGAGAAATTTGCGATGCGGTCAAGTTGAAATCTACTTCGACCGTACACGGGCATTTGGAAAGACTTGAGAAAAAAGGCTATATAAGGCGTGACCCTACCAAACCAAGGGCTATTGAAGTTCTTGACAGCAACAGTTCTGTAGTATCAAGAAAAGAAATGGTAGAGCTTCCGATTGTGGGCAAGGTAACTGCAGGTGTTCCGATACTTGCCGAAGAAAATATCGAGGACTCCTTTCCTGTTCCGGTTGATTTTGTTGGAAATAGTGAGGCTTTCATGCTTGTTGTTAAAGGCGACAGCATGATTAATGCAGGTATATTTGACGGGGACTATGTAATTGTAAGACAGCAGTCAGTAGCTAAGAATGGCGATATTGTTGTAGCTCTTCTTAATGATGAAGCTACAGTTAAAACCTTTTACAAAGAAAAGGATTATTTCAGACTTCAACCGGAGAACCCCTACCTCATGCCTATTATTGTAAGGGAGCTGAACATACTCGGCAAGGTAATCGGAGTGTTCAGAAGGATAAAATAAAGTAACAAAAAGAGGCTTTTAAAGCCTCTTTATTTTTGTCCCTTCCTCCAGGGCCTTATCAGGAGATAGAATCACTTCCTCCCCTTCCTTCAAGCCTTTCAGTACCTCAACCTGCTCACTGCCTTCAAGGCCCTTCTCAATTGCTCTCAGCTTGGCTACCCCGCCTTCGTTAACAAATACATGGTCTTTACTCTGATAATTGAATACAGCTTTTTCATCTATCAAAAGTGTACTGTTTTTACTTTGTGTAATAATTTTTACTGTCATATCGTACCCCGGCCTCAGTCCCTCAACTGTATTGTCCAAAGCAATTTCTACCTTGACCCTTTTCTGCTCTATACCAAGGTCGGACGTTTTGCTGAAGGCTTTTGGGTATACCTTTCTTACTGTACCCAGGAGGCCCTTTATTCCCAAGTCTTCATCCTCAATTCTCACAGGAGAGCCTTCTTTAATTCCTGCTATATCCTCAATGAGCACATCGGCTTCGATATAATAACCCTTTGAACCGCCTATTTCAAATAGTTTTGTTCCTGTCTGAACTACATCGCCTTCTTTTGTTTCTACTGTCAATAACAGACCGTCCATAGGGGATTTGACAACCATATTATCCGCTTTTGACTTTAGCTGGTCAATGTTAGCCTGAATCTCTGAAAGCTGAGCTTCATATTGCTTCCTTACATTACCCGATGCACCCTTCTCTGCAGCTGCCAGGCTGCTTTTGGCAGTTTCCAGGCTTGCTTCTGCAGCTGCCAGTTTGGTGACTGAGCTTTTATAGGTTTCAAGGCTTACTGCTCCTGCTTCATATAATGCCCTATTGCTGTCAACTGCTGTTTTTGATTCTTCATATGACGCTTCAGCAGAACGCACCTGAGCATTTAGCCTGCGTATCTCTTCCTCATCCGCTGAGCTTTTTACTTCGTCATACTTTGCTGAGGTTGCCAGTTTCTGTGCCTCCAATGCCTTTATCTGCAGCAGCAAATCACTGTTGTCGATTGTTGCCAGCACCTCCCCGGCTTTTACCGTTTCTCCGGCCTTTTTTACTACCTGAATGACTCTGCCTGTTGACACTGAGTAAACGTCTGTTTCTTCTTCAAGCATCAGGTTTCCGGTTTCTTCAACATACTTTTCAATATTGCCCCTGGTTACTTTTGAAGTCTCAACAGCCGTTGCCTGACTTCCGGCCTTGATTTTCAAGCCGATTACGCTTATTACTATAACAAGGATAATGACTGCCCAAATAATTTTTTTCTTCATTTTAATACCCCCTAAGATATGCGGTTCTTTAACGCATCAATAAAGTTAAGGTTATAAATCTTTTTTAATGTAGCCAGCTGCGCAATTATTACGAAAAAAATAGAAGCAGCAGCCGCCTGCAGGAAGATCTTCGGCGATAATATGACCGGGAAGGTAATCATATCTGAACTGAAGGAATCAACCATACCGTTAATCATGGCTGCTCCCAACGGAATTCCTACAATAATTGCAATTCCGGCCATAAGGAAATTTTCCTTGCTGATCATGCCGTAAACATCTATTTTGTCAAACCCCATAATACGCAGAGCTGCAAATTCCGTAGTACGCTCGGAAATACCAATTATAGTTGCATTATATATCAGGGCGAAGCCCAATATCCCCCCGAACAGCATGTAGCACCATATGGCAAAGTTCATGGTATCCAGAAATTCTTCAAAGGAACGCTTCATGTCGCCTACAGAGCTTACTGCAGTGACATTTTTGACATCCTCCAGTTTTACTTTCAGGTCAGCATCCGATTCAACAGAAACTCCGGTAACCATTTGCCTTTTCAAAAGCTGTTCCTGCATTGAATCAATATTCATATATGCATTGGCGCCCAGGTACTGCATGAATATGCCGGTTACCTGCAGCGTTACATCATCTTTACCCGGAAGAAAGCTTTTGACTGTTATTGCATCGCCTTCTTTTACATTGAGGTCTTTGGCTATTGCCTCTGTGATGAAAATTCCGTTCTCAGGCAGTTTTACCGTGTTATTACCGCTGTCGACAAACTTATAAAAAGCTGTCTGCTGCGGTACCCCAATTACAGTAACAGTTTTTTTCTTCCAGCCATTTACGAGCTCAAAAGGATACTCCAGCCTCGGTTCGATTTTCTTAGCTTCTATCAGGTGACTTAAATCCACTAAAGAATTTTTATTCATTGGATGTGCAAATTCCAATGTATAATCCATTTTCTGATACTCCCCGAACTGAAGCTCAAACATGGATACTATTGCATTTGCCATATATAAAGGAACTGTATTTATTGCATAGGCTAAGGCCAAACCCAGCACAAGGAAGGCAAATCTTCTTTTATTTCTCATTATATTGCGGACAACCATTTTCCAGCTGAAGGGAACATGCTTCCAAAGAACAGTCAATCTTTCAAGGAGTATCCGCCTGCCTGTTTTCGGCGCCTCAGGGCGCATGGAGTCAGCAGGCATTATTCTTATTACCCCTCTGGCTCCGATAAGTCCTGATCCGATGCAGAATATGCTGGTCAGTAAGATACCGTTTATAATATAGCTGTATGGTATTTGTATTCCTGCCAGAGGAATATTAAAATAGGATACAAATACCTGGCTCATCGGGTTTGATAAAAACAATCCCCATGTAATTCCTGTTATAGAGCCTATCAAGCCTATTGACAGTGCATATTTGGTGTAGTGGGAGAGAATTGCTGCATTGCTGTACCCCAACGCCTTCAATACACCGATTGCTATCCTGTCGTTATTGACAATCCTGGAAAGCATAATGGAAATAATAATTGCTGCGACCAAAAGGAACATAGCCGGAAGCACCGAAGACATCATTTCAATCCCGTCGAGTTTTTGCATAAGAACATTATTGCTTAATTGGTCTTCCAGCTTGGTTATCTTTTTTACCCCGTACTTACCCAGCTTTTTTTCCACCTGATCCGATATATCATCGATTTTAACCTGGTCATTGACTTTAATAAGCACTTCGTTATAGCTGCCCCTGTATCCAAAGACGGATTGAGCAAAGGCTTCACTAACATAAGCTACTCCGAACTTTTCAGGTGCAGGCATAAGACTTTGCTCATTCTTCATGAGGTAAATAAATTCCGAACTGGACGCAATGCCTGAAACCTTCAAATTATGTATTCTTCCGTTTATGCGGGGTTCAATTATATCACCGGACTTGATATTTCTTGCTTTTGCAAACTGTTCCAGCAGGATTGCATTGTCAGTGTCTAATTCAGTATTTTTATTTTCCTC
Organism: Caulobacteraceae bacterium; assembly: GCA_050261415.1. GTDB lineage: Bacteria > Bacillota > Clostridia > Lutisporales > Lutisporaceae > JBLNDG01. The sequence continues at coordinate 6,303 of JBLNDG010000138.1, forward strand.
AGTATAAAGCTTGTTTATAATTCCGCCATTTGGGGGAACGGATATTATGCGGATGTTTACCTTTTCATCCTTGTCAGCGACCTGAAGCGGTACATCAAAGCTTACACGTCCCTGCACAGCGCTTATCCCCGGGATGGTTTTCAAATCCTCAATTGCACTCTGCGGAATTTTCATTACCTCAACCGTCAGGTCGTTCATATTTGTAGTACTGTAATAATGGTCAACGGCATTCCGTATATTGATATCCATCACATTGAACATAACATATACTAATAAGGCTACTGCTACTATTAAGGTTATGGAAATGAACTGGCCTTTTGAATGTCTGACCATGCGCAGTAATCTGCGATCCAGCTTTTTCATTACCACTCAATCCTTTCAGGGGGCAGCGGGTTCGGGTTCTCTTTTATTTCTGTTATTCTTCCGCTTCGCATCTTTATGACCCGGTCTGCCATCTCCCCTATAGCCATGTTGTGGGTAATAATAACCACAGTTTTGTGAAAATTACGGTTTACTTTATAAAGCAAATCCAAAATCAAAATACCTGTCTTAAAATCCAGCGCTCCAGTGGGTTCGTCGCATAAAAGCATCAGAGGATTTTTTGCAACAGCCCTGGCAATTGCAACTCTTTGCTGCTCTCCTCCGCTCATCTGAGAAGGAAAGTGATCCTTCCTTTCTGCAAGGCCGACATCAGTCATAACGTCATCAATATTCAGGGCATTTTTGCACATCTCGGTAGCGAGTTCCACATTCTCTTTGGCAGTCAGGTTTGCCATCAGGTTGTAAAATTGAAAGACAAAGCCTACTTTATCACGGCGGTAAGCGGTAAGCTTTCTGTCATTATATTTGGTTATTTCCTCGTCTTTAACAAATAATCTGCCTTCAGAAGGCAAGTCCATGCCTCCCAGTATATTGAGCAGTGTACTTTTTCCGGAACCGCTGGGACCCAGAATGACGACAAATTCTCCATCATATAGCTCAAAGCTGGCTGATTGAAGTGCATTTACCGTGACTTCACCCATTTTATAGTCTTTGCTGACGTTTTCAACTCTCATTAATACGCTTTTCTCCATCATCTGCTCCCTCCTTCAAAGCTGAATGCTGCTGGTTTTTAATACCTCCAAGCATACCATATTCCATAAAATCAAAAAGGCTTTCCAGGAACTTATCCCTCTTATTCTCATTAAAAAAGTAGTCTGTGTTTATAAATGCCATAGGTAAACGCATAAGCAGCTCTGCCACAAAATCAACATCCAGCGGGCGTATTTCCCCTTTTTTAATACCGTCCTCCAACATGTCATGCCATATGGACAAGGTGATTTTCTCCTTGATCTCCTTCACCTTTTCAAAGATATTGGCATGCTCCAGTATATCCTTGTACAAAACCGGCGGAAACTGGCTTGACATTTGCAGTGAATAAATATACATAGCCTGAATTTTCTCCACAGTGTGATACTTCTCATTAATCTTATCCAACAACTTTTCAGTATAAAAGTCTGAGATTTTCATAATGACCTCAATAAAGAGCTCCTCCTTTGAAGGGAAATGCTTGTATATTGTCATTTTACTTATACCTGATTCAGAGGCTATCTGATCAACTGATACAGCGTTATAACCGTATTTCATAAACAATTCCTCAGCCTTTTCCATCAAGCGTGCTAATTTCTTCTCACTTTGACCTGCCATCTAAACACCTTCTTATGTTGTATTTCTTAGACAAACTGTACTAATATACTCATTAAGTACAATATTATTATAGTTCCTGCCATACTTTTTATCAAATGCCTATATTTATTAATTTTGTGCAAATAAAAGAGGCCGCCCGATTTGGGCAGCCTCTATACCGCTCTTGCATTAAATATCCAAGAGGTTTCTCTTATATTCGGTGTAGGTTTCTTTAAGTTCGCTTATTTTTGCTGACATTTCAAGCTGCAGGCGGGACAACACATCATAATCCTTGTCCATTGCGGCCTCACGGATTCTACTGAACAGGGATTTCGAATTGTAGGTGTCCTTCATAAGATAATGCCTTAGCTGATCCACCTGGGCCCAGTAAGTAATATCCAGGTCATGGGCGATATTTGTGTTATGGACAGCTTTGCAGCTTCTTACTGTTTCCATGTTCTCTGGCAGCAGCCTGTTCAGTATTTCAGCCACCCATCTTACTGTTACTGCGGTAGAAAAGCTCTTTACTATCTTTTCGGTCATTACGTCACCCTGCAGAAGCACATTGAGCTTATCCTGATATTTTTCGAGGTTTTGTATATTTTCATAAACAGTTGCCGGGTGAGTCCCGAAAATCCTGTTTCTTTCTTCCGGTATATAGTGCTCAAATACATCCTCTTCGCTCCTGTAAGCCCTGCCTTGTTCGAGGTAAAAACCGTGTGCTTCCGGCTTCTTAGATATTTCAGCCTCAAGCTCTTTAGTAGTCTTTCCTGCTTCAGCTACAGTAATGACGCCGTCAAGCATGGACTGGTAAAAGGCCGCTAAAGCAAGGAATGTGTTTGTATTCGGATTTGGAGAACGTACTTCAAATCTAGTTGCAAGGTCATTGTCCATATCCCTGACTAGCCCGACCAATATTGTCCTGTTCCTGGAAGGTGTTTTTACGTTGTGTCCTAATGAACATACAATACAAACCGGGGCTTCAAAACCAGGTTTCAACCTGTTTAAGGAGTCTATGGTTGATGAAATGAATGGGTTTATTACTTCATAATTTTTAAGCAGACCCATTAATGCACCATAACCTATAGGACTCAGGAAGTCCTTTTTCTTATCCTTTGGAGTGAAGAGATTAACGCATTTCCCATTTTTGAGCTTCAGTGCAACTCCTACATGGGTGTGTTCGCCATTACCTGCAACTCCTTCAATAGGTTTAGCGTGGAAGGTAACTTCAAGTCCGTTTTGACGGAAAACTTCCCTGACAAGTGATCTGACCCATCTCTCATTATCAGCAGCCTGAAGTGCCGTGTCAAACCTCCAATCTATTTCCAACTGCTCCATAATGTGGGTAAGGTCACCGGAATCATTAAGTTTTGCTTTAATTCCGCCTACTTCCTTATGCCCCATTTCGGGTTCAAGACCATATTTCTCCATTAAAAGCAGGGATTGCTCAAGAGAAGTTCTTACAACTCCCTTTGTTCTTTTCCAGTACTGTTCCTGCAGAACCTGTGATACTGAAAGAGCTTCAACATCTGCCTGATCATTAGGTGTCTTTACCCAGAATTCCAGCTCGGTAGCTGATGTAAGCACAACGTCTTCTATATCATCATAGCTTATGCCGTAATCAGCGGTAAGGTCAGGATGCATCTTGAGAATTTTAAGGGTTTCGGATTTGAAACGATCAACTGCTTTCTTAAGTATGGAGCGGGAATCTACGTAGGTATTGTTGTGCAGCAGAAAGGCAGGTATTCTAAGAGTGCCAACAGGTTTGGAAGTTTGGGAGTCAATATTTTCAAAGTTGTAATCAACAAACCATTTGCTGTTGGTATCGGCAACGAGGTCTACTTTACCATTGTTCAGAGTTGCAATACCCGGAAGAACAACGCTGGAACCGTCTGTTTGCACTGAACCGTTCAGAAATTCATCAAAGTCTTCGCAAAAAAGGCTGATAGGTATTCTCTCATCAGTACCGTTGCCCATCAGGTCCATACCAACAAGTGACACGAATCGGATTTCAGGATGTTCCTTTAAAAGCTCCACCAGCTCCTTCTTTCCGTACTCCTTCGGATTGATTACATAAACTAAATCATCCATAATAAGGTCCGATAGGTTAGTCATTCATACCACCTCACATAATATAGAAATTTCTTATATTTTAATAATATTTTAAAATTATATCACTTACAAAATTCAATGTAAATATTAACATAAAGCAGAATTAATAACATTTGCTAATAATACTATTAACTCTGCTTATTCAAATAATTTATAATGTTATACAACCACTGTTTGCCAGGTTCTGAAGAGCATATATGAGTCCTATTTTTACATGGTCGAAGGTAACTCCTCCCTGAAGATATGCTATATAAGGAGGTCTCAAGGGTGCATCTGCACTAAGTTCTATGGAAGCTCCCTGTACAAAACCTCCGGCTGCCATGATTACCTGGTCATTATAACCGGGCATGTCCCAGGGTTCGGGTCTTACGAAGGAATCAACGGGAGACCCCTTCTGTATTCCCTGGCAGAAGGCTATAAGCGCATCCCTGTTTCCGAATTTTATTGCCTGTATTATATCGCTTCTTCTTCCATTATATTCGGGGTTAACCTCAAAACCAAGCTTACTGAACAATTTGGAGCAAAATACCGCACCTTTAACAGCTTCCGATACTATATGCGGTGCCAGGAAAAGCCCCTGGAAAAACAGTCTGTTCACTCCCAAGGTTGCTCCGCATTCCTTGCCTATGCCGGGAGCTATAAGTCTTGAAGCTGCCATTTCAACCAGCTCTCTTCTGCCGCAAACATAACCGCCGGTAGGTGCAATGCTTCCACCCGGATTTTTAATCAGAGAGCCTGCTATTATATCGGCTCCTACTTCTGTAGGTTCCTTGAAATCTATGAATTCACCGTAACAGTTGTCAACCATGCAGATTATATTTTGGTTGATTATTTTAATGAATTTTATTGTATATTCTATGTCCTCCAAGGATAGGGAAGGTCTCCAGGAATAGCCTACTGACCTTTGAATAAGAACCATCTTGGTGCTTCCGTTTATTCTCTTGGTTATTTCGTTATAATTAATTTTTCCGGCTTCGGTAAGGTCGACCTGACTGTACTTGACCCCCAAATCCCTAAGGCAGCCGGGAGGGCAATTTTCTATACCTATTATATTATGTAGAGTGTCATATGGCTTGCCTGTTACTGCAAGGAGTTCATCACCGGGTCTTAGTATGCCGTACAGGCACAATGCCAAAGCATGGGTTCCTGAAACTATCTGGGGCCTTACAAGGGCATCCTCTGCACAGAATACATCAGCGTATACCTTGTCAATGCCTTCTCTTCCGGCATCACCATAACCATAGCCGGTAGAATAGTTGAAATGTACATCACTGATCCTGTTTTTCTGCATGGAGTTAAGAACTTTATACTGGTTGAATTCCCTTACCTCATCTATCTTCTTGAACTGCCCGGCTGCTTCATCTTCGGTAGATACGCAGATATCAATTATCTTTTTGCTTATATTCAGTTTGTTTATAAGGTAATCCATGGTCTTATAATGCATTTTACACCTCATTTTATCATATGTTATCACAACTTTTAATTTTAACACATTTAGCGCTCTTCGACAATGCGGATAAAAGCCTTGCGCCACGGCAAAAGCATGAATACATTTCCTACCAAAACTCTTATAGTAGAGTTTTAAAAAAATGCTATTGCAGCATTAATATTTGGCAGGTTCTATTTCTGTAAGAAATGCATTCCGGTATTAC
>JBLNDG010000139.1:0-39536 GCA_050261415.1 Caulobacteraceae bacterium
TTTCCGATGTGGGCCCACGAAACAAGTTCGTTACACCCACAACATCAATGTAAGGTTTTCCTATGGGAAAACCTCCAGTGTGACACTTTCCGTTAAATGCATTTCATAAAAGGCTTCCTTATTTATTAAAATGCTTCAATAGAAGCCTTTTTTATATTATTTGCCGTTCAAATACTGGTATGCACTACCTGCAAGGTACAGAGACCCACAGATGCAAATCATACTGTCACTGTCATACATTGTTTTTGCCTTTTCTATTGCCTTGATAATATCAGGCTCTGCGCTGACATTACTGCAATAGGGCCTAATGTTATCAGCCATAGCCGCTGCATCCAGTGCCCTGCTGCTGACAGGTTCAGTAGCAATAGCTGCATGAGCCATTGGCATGAGCTTTCCTATTGCATATTTATAGGCTTTATCCTTTAACATCCCCATAACAAATATAATTTTCTTATTCCCAAAGTACTTGGCTAATGCCGCCTGCAGAGAATCTATGCCTTCCTCATTATGAGCTCCGTCAATGAGGATTAAAGGCTCCCCGCTCATTATGCTCAACCGGCAGGGCCACTTTACAGTCTCAATCCCTTTTCTGATACTCTCTTCACTTACCCTGTAACCCTTCTTATCCAGCTCAGCAATCGCAGTCAATGAGGTCGCCGTGTTTTTTAGCTGGTGATCACCTATCAGAGGTAGCTTTATATTCCTGATTGAGTAATCTCCATATGTGAAGTCTATAAGCTGTCCTTCTGTACTGTAGTCTATAAGCTTGACTGCTCCTGCATCCACTTTGACAAGATTTGCATTTTCCGCTTTGCTTGTTTCCTCTATTACCGCTTCTGCTTCCTTGTATGTTTGCGGATACATTATGACTGTTGAATCCTTCTTTATTATTCCTGCCTTTTCTGATGCTATCTCCTCTATTGTATTCCCGAGTATATCCATATGGTCATAGCTGATCGATGCTATTACAGAGAGTATGGGATTTATAACATTAGTAGCATCATATCTTCCTCCCAGCCCTACTTCGATAACAGCAAAATCAACCTTTTTACGTTCAAAATACAAAAGCGCCATAGCAGTGTACATTTCAAACTGAGTCGGCTCTTCCAAGCCGTTTTCCTTCATGTACTTTACCATTTCTATGACTTCAAGTGCATATTTCACAAAATCCTCTTCCGATATCTCCTTACCGTCTATCATCATTCTCTCGGTATTTTTATAAAGGTGAGGCGAAATATACATCCCCGTCTTATAGCCCGCGCAGCCCAGAACATTGGCAATCATTGCAGTAGTTGACCCCTTGCCGTTGGTTCCTGCTATATGCACAGTCTTGACGTTCTTTTGGGGGTTACTCAGGAGCTCGAGCAATTTGGCTGTTCTTGCAAGCCCCGGCCTGCACCCGAATTTCATTGAGGTTTCTATGTAGTTTACTACTTCATTATAGTTCATATTTCACACCTCATACGCATATCAATAAAAGCTCGGAGGCATCGAGCCTCCTCGCTTTTGACTGATTCTACTTTGGTAGAATGTCCACTAATAACACTGCAAAAGGCTTTATGCCCTTTGCAGTGCCGCTTCAACTTAGTATTCCTCTCTACTATTTCTTCAGTGCATTTATCCTTTCGAGTACCTTACCCATCATGTCCTGGTACTTCTTTTCCTTAGCTTTTTCTTCTTCAATTACGCTTTGCGGAGCCTTTGAAATGAAGCCCTGGTTGTTAAGCTTTCCCCTAACCCTCTGGAGTTCCTTTTCAAGGCTTTCCCTGTCCTTATTGAGCCTTTCGATTTCTTTTTCAAAATCTACAAGGTCCTCAAGAGGAAGATACATCTCAGCACCGTTCATAACTACCGATACTGCGCCTTCCGGAATACCGGCCTTATCTCTCAATACAGCCACTTCAGAAGCTGATGCAAGCCTCTCAAAGTATGTCTTTCCTTCCTCCAAAGCTCTCCTGATGTCTTCGTTTGCTGTTACAACCATAACTTTCGCTTTTCTGGATGGAACAACGTTCATCTCAGCCCTTACATTTCTGATTCCCTTGATGGCTTCCATTACAATTTCCATCTTCTTTTCTTCTTCCGGCATATTAGCAGCTTCGTTGTATTCCGGCCATTTTGAAATCACAATGGATTCATATTCAGAAGGAAGATGCTGGAACATTTCCTCGGTAATAAAAGGCATGAACGGATGTAAAAGCTGCATAGTGCCTCTCAGTATATCGCAAAGCGTTATCTGTGCTGCAAGCTTAGCAGCTTCATTGTCCCCGTACAGTCTTGCCTTTACCAGCTCAATATACCAGTCGCAGAATTCTGACCACATGAAATCATATAATTTCTGTGCAGCGATACCGAGTTCAAATTTTTCCATATTTTCTGTAACTTCTTTTACTACTGTGTTGTACCTGCTTATTATCCACTTGTCTGCAGTTGTCAGATTTTCTTTGTATGCCTTCCGATCTGCAGTCCTATACTTTTCAGTATCGAGATTCATAAGAACAAACCTTGAAGCATTCCATATCTTATTTGCGAAGTTGCTGTATGCCTCAACCTTTTCCCAGAAGAATCTCATATCATTACCTGGTGAATTGCCTGATATAAGGTTGAAGCGCAAGGCATCGGCGCCATATTTATCAATTACATCAAGCGGGTCTATGCCGTTTCCGAGGGATTTGCTCATCTTTCTTCCCTCAGAATCCCTCACAATACCATGTATGAATACATATTTGAAAGGCTCTTCATGCATGTGCTCCAATGCGGAGAATATCATCCTTGCAACCCAGAAGAATATTATATCGTAGCCGGTAACCAAAACGCTTGTCGGATAGAAGTAATCCAGGTCTTCAGTCCTATCCGGCCAGCCCAAGGTTGAGAACGGCCACAAAGCAGAGCTGAACCATGTATCCAGTGTATCCTCATCCTGTTTCATTTTGCCGCCGCACTTGCTGCATGCATGAGGCGCAGTTTTTGATACGATTACTTCACCGCAATCCTGGCAGTAATACGCAGGTATCCTGTGGCCCCACCACAACTGTCTTGAAATACACCAATCCTGGATGTTCTCCATCCAGTTGTAATAAGTCTTTGAGAACCTGTCCGGCACAAACTTTACCCGGCCGTCCTTAACTACTTCAATTGCAGGCTCAGCCAGCGGCTTCATCTTTACGAACCATTGCTTGGAAAGTATCGGCTCAATTACAGTATTACATCTTTGGCAGTGTCCTACATTGTGTTCGTGATCCTTTATCATTACCAGGAGCCCGGCTTCGTCAAGATCGCTGATAATCTGCTTTCTTGCTTCATATCTATCCATGCCCTCATATCTGCCGCCCAATTTGTTTATTGTTCCGTCATCATTCATAACCCTCGGCATAGACAGATTATGCCTTACTCCTACTTCGAAGTCGTTGGGGTCATGTGCCGGTGTTATCTTTACAGCACCGGTCCCAAACTCCATATCTACATACTCATCGGCAATTATAGGTATCTCTTTGTTCAAAAGAGGTAGAATAACTGTTTTGCCTACCAGGTGAGTATATCTCTTATCATTTGGGTTAACTGCTACTGCTGTATCCCCAAGCATTGTTTCCGGTCTTGTCGTTGCGATTTCAATGAATTCCCCGCTGTCTTTAACCGGATATTTTATATGCCAGAAATAGCCCTTTTCGTTATCATAGATTGTTTCTATGTCTGATATTGAGGTTTTGCAGTTAGGGCACCAGTTTATTATTCTTTCGCCCCTATAAATCAAGCCCTTTTCGTAAAGCCTTATGAAAACCTCCGCGACTGCCCTTGAGCAGCCCTCATCCAATGTAAACCTTTCCCTCGTCCAGTCACAGGAACTGCCGAGTTTTTTAAGCTGGTTCAGTATTCTTCCGCCATATTCTTTCTTCCAATCCCATGCCTTCTCGAGGAATTTTTCCCTTCCGAGGTCGTATTTTGTTTTTCCTTCCTTTGCAAGGTATTCAACTATCTTTGCCTCTGTAGCAATACTTGCATGGTCGGTGCCGGGAAGCCACAACGTTGCATAACCCTGCATCCTTCTCCATCTGATAAGTATGTCCTGTATGGTATTGTCGAGAGCGTGACCCATATGAAGCTGGCCTGTTATATTTGGAGGCGGTATTACTATCGTATAGGGTTCTTTGTTTTTGTCAGGGACCGGTGTAAAATATCCCTTTTCTACCCATTGTTCATACAATTTCTGTTCTACTTGCTTCGGATTATAAGTCTTAGCAATATTTCTAGATTCATCCATATTATTCCCTCCTTTGGTTTGAAGTATTTTTAAAAAAATAAACCCTTCGTCCAATATTAAGGACGAAGGGCAAACTCGCGGTACCACCTTATTTCCGGCTAACACCGGCTCTCTACACTATAACGGGCAGACCCGCCTGCAGTTACTCTATTCGCTACAGGAGCTCAGAAGCTACCTTCAACAGTATCAAACCTGGAAAGTCTTTCAGCCTCCGGACTTTCCTCTCTGTAAGGAGATGTCTGCCTACTCCTCTTCCTCATCACTTCTTACTAAATTATATATAAATATTATTAAAATTGTGTACATTTGTCAATATTATTTTTTTATAGGATCTACCTTATGCTGTTTTTTTATACTTATATAGTTGTTAAAGTAAACAACTAAAGCAGCAATCGTTACTACTATAAACGCATCCAGAAAAATCTCGCTGTAAGGCAACTCAAACGTAATCGCAAGAACTGCTACATAAAAAACTATCGTAGAAAGCTTTCCGAACCTATTGGCAGGTACTACAATATCATGGTCATTAAAGAGTGTTAATGCGCCAAGTATCATAAGCGTTTCTTTTGCAGCCACAATAACGATAACCCATACAGGTATCTGGTTTTTCAAGGTAATGCTAATAAGAACCGTAAGGAGCATTAATTTATCAGCCAGCGGATCCAGAACAATTCCAAGCCTGGTAATCAGATTAAACCTCCGCGCGATAAAACCGTCAAGTATATCTGTCAAGCCAGCAGCTACAAATATGATTATGGATATCTTAACTCCATTTTTCATTGGAGAAAAGAAATAATATACAAACGCCGGTATCAGCAAAAATCTTATTATAGTCAAAACATTAGGAATATTCATAGCTCACCTCGCAATATCACATTAACACACATTATATGGCAACCCTGGCCTTCTATGTATATACCGGTGAAATGCCGTGTAAATCTGATGCACTAATGAGTGGATTTGTTATAATTATGTTCCCCATAAATATACATAAATATTTACTTGTGTCTAAACCATGCACCTGGCGTTTTTTGCACGATAGAGCAAAGCGTATGTATATATAAATATATTATCATTTGTAGGAATATAAATCCAGAATGTATATTTCAAAAATTTTAATCGGACTGTCACACTATGCCGTATCCTGCATAATATGAAAATGATAGCAAAGCTAAAGCCAGTCAGTTCAGTATCTTCAATTCATTTGCACAAAGCAAAACATACAATTACAAATTCTGAAACGGGGGGAATTTAGTGAAAAAATCAAAAATGCTGGTATCTATTGTCCTGGTTCTTGTATTAGTATTTTCCATGGTTGCTTTTTTTTCGACCGGATGCAGCAAAACTGAGCTTAAGACAATAAGATTGAATGAGGTTGTACGTTCAATTTTCTATGCACCCCAATACGTTGCAATAAACAAAGGCTTCTTTGAAGAACAGGGCTTGAAAATAGAATTGTCAACAGGGCAGGGAGCCGATAAAACCATGACTGCACTGCTGTCAGGGCAAGCTGATATCGGATTTGCAGGCCCGGAAGCAAGCATCTATGTTTACAATCAAGGCAAGGAAGATTATGCAATCATATTCGCACAGCTCACTCAAAGAGACGGTTCTTTCCTGGTAGCCAGGGAAAAAGACCCGGACTTCAGGTGGGAAAAGACCAAAGGCAAAACGATAATCGGTGGGAGACCCGGTGGTGTTCCTGAAATGACATTGGAATACATACTAAAGAAGCATGGTGTAATACCAGGCAAGGATGTAAATATAATAACAAATCTGCAGTTCACTGCGACCGCAGGGGCATTTAAGAGTGGAACGGGCGATTATGTGGCACTATTCGAGCCAACTGCTTCCGAACTTGAAAAAGAAAATGCCGGGAGCATTGTATCATCAATCGGCAAAGACAGCGGCCTGATTGCATACACTGCATATTTCACTTCAAAAAGCTATATGAGCAAGAACCCTGACATTGTTCAGAAGTTTACAAATGCGATTTACAAAGGGCAGCTCTGGGTAAAGGGCCATTCGGCAGAAGAAATTGCAAAAGAAATAAAACCCTTCTTCCCTGATTCCGATGACCAGATTCTTGTTACAGTAATCAATAGATACAAGGAAATCGGCGCATATTGTGAAAACCCGATTACCCCTCCAGGATCATTGGAACTGCTTCAGGAGGTAATGCAGACAGCCGGACAGCTTGATAAAAAGGTTGATGTTGATAATATTTTGAACACGGATTTTGCAAAAAAAGCAATTGAAACAATAAAAGAATAGATGACATCCTAAGAAAAGTATAAAGCCAGAGCTCCCCTTACTCTGGTTTTATGCTTTGCAGCCACTTTTCTATCTCACTGCAAGCGCTCTCAAGGTCATTCGTATTGACAGTCAAATCAAATTCATATTCCTTCTGCTCATTAAGGTATAGCGGATCATAATACCTTATCATCAGATCCTTTGCAACTTCATAATAATTTTCCTTGTTTACAAGCTCAATATATTCGGCTATCCTCTTCTGGGAAATGTGCTTTCCAAGTCTCAGCAGGGAATTGATTATTTCCTCCTTGCAGTTATCACTCTTTATGTATTCGCCAAGAATGCGCCTTATCCTGGAGTCAAGGCTTCCTTCTGCAAGAATATGTATTCCTGATTTCATCTTCTGCATTATATAATGGGGAACTACTATATTCCCGATCCTGCTGCTTTCACCTTCAACAAATATCAGACCAGCCTTCCTTTTCCTCAATTTATCATGAATGCAGGATTCAAAGTGCTTTTGGCTTGCACCTTTGCCAAGACCGACATCTCCCAGCAACGAACCCCTGTGATTTGCATATTTCTCCAGGTCAAGCACATCATGCCCGCGGCTTTCAAGGAGTGCAAGCAGCTCTGTTTTCCCGGTACCTGTGTAACCATGAATCACTATATAACTGACTTCTTCGTTCAGTTTTGGAAGTTCTGCGTTTACAACAGACCTGTAACCCTTATAACCGCCCATAAGCTTGGTTACGCCAAGGCCTATGGAATTGAACAGTGCACAAACCGAGCTGCTTCTCATGCCGCCTCTCTCACAAAATAAAACGACCCGGCCATGCTTGTCCCTAAGTTCCGATATTTTGCTGTAAAGCTCCGGCAGCCTTTTGGATGCATAGTTGATACCAATTTTCTTCGCTTTATCTATACTTTCGTGGTTGTATACCGTACCGATCAGTTTTCTTTCTTTATTTTCAAATATTGGAATGTTTACTGCTCCCGGGATGGTACATTCTTCAAATTCTTCCGGGCTTCTCAAATCAACAAGAATGTAATCCCCATCCAGTTCATCGTATTTCAGTGAATTGTACATTTTTCCTCCAGTGATATTCTTAACATGTGTGATTCTTGTTATTTATGAATTTAACATTATTATTGACATTAAAGTTTATGTATATTATAATACTACCTATACGGGGTATCCCTATAAGGAGTGATTTTATGAAAAAGGCAAAATTAAACGAAAACAAATGTGATAAGTCGCCCTTCTGCGGCGCTAAAAGAGTATGTCCAAACAATGCAATATCCTTTGTCAAAGAAGGACTCTTCGGCGGGAAAATAGTAATTGATCAAGAAAAATGTATAGGCTGTTCAAAATGCGTTAACTACTGTCCGCATGGTGCCATATACATGGGATAAATATCCCGGGACAACTTACCCTTAACTAATTTATATGAATCCCACTACAGGGATTCATTTTTTTCATATTCAATTTCTCCATTTATCACTGTCATGAGGACTTCTGCAGCAAGAATGCTGTCAGGTTCACACCTGCTTATATCCTTCGACAAAACGGCGAAGTCTGCCAAAAAGCCTCTTTTCAGTTTTCCAATTTCATTTTCACGATAATTTGCATATGCTGCATTTACAGTATAGCACTTAAGTGCCTGAAGAGGGGTTACGGCTTCTTTTTCGTTCATTTGCCTGCAGCATGCTGCATGAATACCCAGCAGAGGTTCAAAACCAATATAATCCGTACCATCCGGCTTTTTGGGGAATTCCCCTCCGCCATAGGGCCAATCACTGTTGAATATTACATTTACCCCTGCTTCTAGAAAGCTTCCAAATCTATAAACATTAGGCAGCCTATCCTTTCCAACCCTGGACAAAGTCAGGTCCACTTCATAAAGGAAGTCTGGCTGAAAGGATGCTGTTACTGATAATTCTTTAAACCTTTCAATATCCTCCGGTTTTACTATCTGTATATGTTCAATCCTGTTCCTCGGATTATCCTTGCTTTTTCCGCATACATCGCTTATAGCGTCCAATATGCAGCTGACAGCCTGATCTCCAATTGCATGTATATTGAATGGTTTTCCGGCCTTCGAATTTTTTCTTATCATCTCCCTGAGCATATCATCTGAAAGCAGTTTTTGTCCTTTATTGCCGGGATCATCTGCATAATCCTCTGAAAGAAACGCAGTTCTTGATCCGAAGCTACCATCCATGAAATATTTCGGAGGCCCGGCTTTAAGCCGTTCACTGCATAGCCTTTCTCTTTTCCCAAACTCCTTGACTAAGCTGTCGTCCAGCCCATATGGAGATGCTGTTATCCTTATTTTGAGCCTTTCCTCGGACTGAAGCCTTCTGTATATGCCAAAGTAGTTTTCATACCCGATGCACATATCATTTACCGAGGTTATCCCATTCCTCAAAAAATGCTCCTGGGCATTCAGAACCGCCTTCTCAATATAACTCTCCGTAAAACTGCTTACAACCCTATTCAAAATATCTGTAGCTGTATCTTCATAGAACATACCGCTTGGCTTGCCGCTCCTGCCATATGGTACCTGCGGGGAACATTCAAGAGTTTTCAGTTGTAAAGCATCTATAGCCTTTGAATTCGCACAAAGGGAGTGCCCGTCCATTCTGATGAGAATCATCGGAAAGCTGCTGCACATCTTATCCAAAAGCTCTCTATCTGGAAAAATCCCTCCGAAAAGTTTGCTTTCGTCCCAGCCATGCCCGACTATCCATTCACCCTCCGATAAAGTGCCGCAGTATTTGCTCAATCTGGCTTTCAAATCTTCAAGACCTGCGCAATCCCTTAAATTCAACTCCATACGGCTCCTCATTCCGTCAACCATATGCAGGTGTGACTCCCAAAAACCCGGTATTACAGTATTGCCATGCAAATCAACAACATCTGCGCCGCTGTATTCCAATTCCGGTAGGCCCAGCCCCACTTCTGCTATCCTTCCACCTTCAACGATCATATAGTCAGCATAAGGCAGAGTTTCATCCATAGTAAGAATTATACAGTTTTTGTATATTTTCATTGTATGTTCCTCCGTACTTTTCAATTTCTATACTTATAGCATTAGTTTCCAAAGATACATTTTACCGGATCTTTATAAAATTTGCTTTGTATGTCCCCTAATCCGAGCTGTCCGTATGTGTTATCCCCCCATACCCATACTTTCCCGTCAAGCGCTACCGCAAGTGTATAATCATAACCCGCAGATATATATTTTAAATTGTAAAGAGAGTCAATTTTCTGTGGTGTATCTATTTCTTTAACATTAGCAGTGCCTAACTGGCCAAAAGAATTATCGCCCCATCCCCATATAGAGCCGTCATTCTTTATTGCAAACGAGTGATTGCTACCTGCTGAAACAAGCCTTATATTGTCCATATCTTTAACCGGGAAAGGCGTATTTGATCCACCTTTTCTTCCTGTTCCCAACTGTCCATAGCTGTTGCTGCCCCACACCCTCAAGGTGCTGTCATTTTTTATTGAAAGTACATGGTCAACACCCAAGCTTATATACTTAGTGTTCAATGTTCCCTGAATCATTTTAGGCAGTTTAACAAGCGATTCGTCCTCAGATTCCTTGTAGCCCAATCTACCATTGATATTATTGCCTATTCCCCATACAGCTGCATCGTTTCTCAGGAATAATGCATACTCGCCCCTTGCTTCTATTGTTCTTACATTATTGGTCTCGTCAATTCTCACAGGTATGCTTCTTTCAATTTTCCTGCTCGAAATTTTAGGCTCATAGCCGCTGCTTCCCCAAACCCACAAGGTTGAGTTTTTCTGAAGCGCAATTGTAAATTCCTTACCTGCAGATACTGATTTGACATTATCAATACCCGTTACTTGAACAGGCTTCAGCCTTTCTTCATAAGTTCCGTCTCCAAGCTCCCCGTTGCTGTTGCTGCCCCATGTCCATAAGGTTCCATCCTTCTTGAGTGCGACAACATGAGAGTACCCAAGTGAAATTTGTACTATATCCGATATTCCTTCAACCTTAACAGGATGATATTTTGCTTGTTTAGTCCCATCTCCAAGCTGCCCGTATGTATTATCACCCCACATCCATACAGTTCCGTCATCTTTTAAAGCAGCTGCATAAGTTTTGGCTGTTGCTACGGTCTTAACATCTTCAAGTCCGTTTACAATCTGGGGTGATGTAAAAAAGAAACCTCCGCCGTTGCCTAATTGCCCATACGTGTTATCACCCCAAGACCAAACAGTACCGTCTGATTTTAAGGCAGAAAAATGTGAACTGCCCGATACTGCAACTTTTGCATTATCAATAAAACTGAGTTTCTGAGGCTTCATATTCATATCATAACAGACCCAAATGAACCCTTTACTATCCAATGCTACTATTCCATTACCTGATATATCACGGATGCCGACTATCCCTGAAATTCCATCCAGCATCTTTGGATTGTTCCCATTTATATCCCAATACCAAACATTACCTTCCTCATCTGACGCATAGGTGTATTTCATTGTCTCGGTAATACTATTTATATGGTCTATGAATGTAATCTCATAAGGTCTGTTCGTTATTCCTCTGAACGCCCATGTTCTTCCGTTTTTATCTATGGCAAAAGCATTATATCTGGATGATATAACCTTATCAATTTCTTCCAGATATACGGCCTTTTGAGGTGCAAATACTCTATTTCCTGTTGTCTTAAGCGGATAATTACCCCATATGTAAACATTTCCCTGTGCATTGACAGCCAGCGCATAGCTTATACCTGAAGACACTTCTTTTATATTTGATAACTCACTTATCTTTATAGGTTTTTCGTACATATCTGCTGTCTTTGAAGTGCTAAGTACTCCATTTGAATTGCTTCCGATGCCCCATACAGTACCGTCATTTTTGACAGCTAATATATAGCCGTTTCCCGCCGAGACCGAGACCATTTGAGACATTCCGTCAATTTTCACAGGGCTGAAAGAATATTTTGATTCAATACCTGTTCCCAACTGTTTGCTTGAATCATCTCCCCACGCCCACACAGTGCCGTCCTCCATAAGTACTGCAGTATTATTCATAAATGAAGAAATAGCCGATACTTTAAGACTATCCTTTTCAGTTTCACCATATACATTTATGTTAACAATCTGAATCACTATCAGTAGTACAATAAAACAAACCAATGAACGTTTTCTCATAAATGAATACCCTCCGCAAAAATGAATCAATACAGTTACAGACTTATTAATATTATATTACCAAATATGCACATATAACAACATTTCTTCTACTTGTTTCAAAAAAACATGCAGTATTTATTTTTCGGTTTTCATTCACTAAAGACAGCCGCTCCGAATATTATGGTCTTGTAAGAAGAATAAACCGGGGGTGAAGCAGTGGACAAGGTGGTTGAGATTAAAAACGTCACAATGAACTACCATACGCTAGACGGAGAAACCCAGGCCGTCAAGAACCTCTCCCTGGATGTAAGCAAAGGGGAATTTGCCAGTATTGTCGGTCCAAGCGGTTGCGGTAAATCTACCTTGCTATCCCTCATAGCAGGTCTGATAAAACCGTCTTCAGGAAATATATATATAAATAGTGAGCCTGTTACCGGGCCCTCCGAAAATGTAGGCTATATGCCTCAAAGAGATCATCTGTTCGAATGGCGCACAATATTGAGGAATACAACTCTAGGCCTTGAAATTCAAAACAAATTGAACAAGGATACTTTGAAAAATGCAGAGAGGTTACTTTCAGAATATGGTCTTGGCGATTTTAAGCAATACTACCCCAAGCAGTTGTCAGGAGGTATGCGGCAGCGGGCTGCGCTTATAAGGACTTTGGCGACCAATCCTGAAATACTTCTTCTGGATGAGCCCTTTTCAGCCCTGGATTATCAGACCAGGCTTGCTATATCCGAAGAAATATGGTTGATAATAAAGAAGGAAAAAAAGACTGCCATTCTGGTTACCCATGATATTGCAGAAGCTATATCCACGATAATGCGACTATATATTTCGTTTCTATCTGATTATTATATACAAATACTAGTAATTATAGCAATGAAAAAAAGTGGTTTAAAATGCTTCGTACGATTAGTTTTAAGCCACTTTTATTTAGTAGGTAATAGGTTTGTACCTCTTAATTTGCAAAAAAAGTGTGCTTTGCCTTCCACTTTTCTAAAGCAATGCCTACCCAGAAACCATATATACCAAATGTAACAACAGTGAGTAAGAACCACTTAATCCAGTTTCCAAATAAGCCAACCGCAGTTCCATCAAACCTGAGGCGCCTACCCTCTATTACAGTGTGTTTTATTTTCCATCCATATACCATGCATAAAGCCCACGGATAACAAATTCCGAAAGTTAGAGCGGTAATGATTCCTCCTAAAAGTGTCCATCCGATTAACTGCAGCAATCCACCGTCAAAATATGATTTCCCATTTGTGACTATCCCAGGAGTTTGAACATTAATATTTACTTCAGCCATTAATTTAACCCCCCGAATTAAAATTTGATTCCATATAAATGCTAATACTTCCTATTTTTTTAGTAAACTATTATTATATATACAGTCATATTTTGGCGATAAATGGCAAAAAATAAAAAAGAGGGTAACCCGAAGGCTACCCCCAATTATTTGTGTTATTACTACTCAGCCCAATGCCATGTTCTTGGTGTGTGATCTTCAGAATAGCATACAGACGTTGCCCACATCACTCCTCTGTCCATGTCTTCTCTGGTTGCATCTGTCGCTGCATCGTTAGTGCCATCTATAAAGACTTGAAAATTCCCGCATGTGTCATTCCATGCCCGTACACATATTGCGGGCCTGTGCTCTCCGTTTGACATTACAAAATGTACTATTTTGCTTACGGCTAATTTATCCATCATTTTTCCTCCTTATATATCTTCTCAATCAATTCCGGAAGATACTTAAATATCTCCAGAACTCCCAGGTCACCGTCAGCTTTAGCCGCTGCCACTGCTGCATTAATACCTTTTTCCCAAGCTTCTGGGTTGCTTGCTACCGTCCGGAGTATCTCTTTCCAGTTCAACTTTTTCACCCCCATATAATCAATCGCTGCCTGTACCTCACTTCTGAAGTCCGTCATCGTCTTACCGTATTCCTTGAGGTATGCTGTCGGGTCTGTGTGAGACGTATCCTTGAACCGCTGTCGGCAATCATCATGACTGAGCAAGTTGTCTATCGTAACCTTTTGAATCTTAAGTATATTAACAAATAACCAGGCTGCCAACCATACACCACGGTTCCATACCTCAGCAAACTTCACTGGATCATGCTCTGCAGGCCGGCACAATTCTACTCCGATGAACTTCTTATTTGCAGTTGGACCTGCATGCCAAGCTCTTTCATTCCATGGTATGAGCTGAGTAACGCTATCCCAGTCTGCAAAGGCATGCGCAGAAGCTCCCCGGTAAGCCCCATTGAAATATTTCTGTTCGTTTTCATCGGTAGCTCCAGAATCCGCTGTTTCATGTAGGACTACCCCCTGGGGTATCAAAGCAATTCCAGAACGGTTCTCAGTGATGAATTGCTGTTTTATTTCATATCCCATAGTTCGAGCCCCCTATAGCTTATATGATTCATTGAGTACCCCGTCATCTATATAGTCCCCAAGCTTATTGTACAAGCATCTTATTATCTTCCGGATCTGGTCCTCACCCAGGATTAACCTGAGTGATAACGGCAGCTTCTGCAGCATCAGTCGCACGACATACTCTTCCTGCTGCGCTCCATTTTTGAGCACCTGGTCCTTTGCGTACCGCTTTGCCTGGGCAATGCCGGCATAAATGATGCTCTTTGCCTTCTCCCACTCTTTGATGCAGTATAGCACTGCTGATAGAACCAGGATTATTATGAATCTCCATTCCCAAAGAATTGATAGTAATGTTTTAATACTCATGATCTACTTTTCCTCCTTAATTTAATAATTTTGACATAATAAAAGTGACTATGGCGGTAATCACCACAGTCACGGTTGTCCTTGTAGCTTCATCCCAGCGCTTGGCTGGCTTCTGCTCAATTGTATCAATCTTATCTGATATATGCTTGATACTATCCTTGATTTCGTTCAGAATTTTAAAGATCATTTTAATTTGTTCATCTCTTACTGCATTCTCTTTTTCCCCTCCCGAAACCCGTTCATTCAAGTTTTTCAAATCTTCTTCTAACCCGGTCACCCGTTTTTCAAGATTGGCAACGTGAATGCATTCCTTACAGTTATCTCCCATCACCTTCCCACCCTTCGACATAATAAAAATAGCACCCTTTTTCAGGTGCTGTTGCGTCGCATAAGTGTCCTATTGCGTCAAAATAAAAACTCAATTTCTTTTGTCGATGGGTTTATCTTATACGCTTTGCAAATGCTGAATGATTCCCCTAGTTCGCCGTACTGTAGTTGGATTGAATCGTATTCACCTGTAAAAAGCTCAAGTATAGGAAAATTAATTCGGTCTTGTTCTTCAGTAGTTACCACTACATCGCCTGAGCGTTCTCCTATATCAACTAAAACAGTACCCTTTGCTTTTTCAAAATATATTCTTTTGCCTATATTCATTTTTAACCCCCCTATGCGTATGCCTCCCATTCATATAATTGAGAAGCGTGTGTTACTGGTAATGTAAACCCTGTAGCATTAACAACTGCTGCTTGTGTACCTACTTTATAGAATGTTATTCCTGCATTTAGAGCTTCTAATATCTTAGTGGTAGAGCCATCAAAAGTCAGTATGTTTTCAGTATAAACAGTTACTGATTTTCCGTTTGGGTATCGACATATAATCAATTTAGGTTGGAATTGTAATCCTGTAACTACTATTGCCGAATGACTATTCACATAACCACCAACATTATTCTCAAATGTATATGTTCCTGTTGTACTTGTTATTGTGCCTGAAGCATACTGTTTTGATTGTAAATTACCAACCACCCCGAATATACCAACTCCATTTTTAATGTTTCCAGCTACTAAATTTGTATCCCCTGTAATTATTCCCCCTGATGTATACCCCGCAGGGATATTTTGGTTTACTGTACTTGGTATAATTGTTCCAAGTGAACCATTATTAGGCATAGTCCCTACAATGTCTCCTGCATCCGTACTAGCTGTTTTCCCAGAGAGAAGGTCGGATGCTGTGGCATTTCCACTTGCCCCTTCACCCTGTAATATAAAATTTGCTCCATCGTACCTCAGAGTATAAATGCCTGTTGCTTTGAGGTTTGTAGCATCGGTGCCATTTGATTTTTTGATACCCTTTGCACCTTTGCCATTCCAATCAAGTGTTGATGCGGCTGTGCTATCTACATTGAATTTTAGGCTTACCGCCATTCCTGCGGTTAATGCGGCTATAGCAGGAGTTGAAATTGCGTAAGTGTTCGCTGTTCCTGTGGTTGTTCCTGCATAGGGTACTTGTAGCGTATAATCTGCCGAATGCGTCGTAAGCGCAGTATTAAGTTCTTCCAGATTCTTTGTCGGTGCATCCCACCAATTGGGTTTCCCGGTGATTGCCTTTATTCGATTGGCTAACCAGTTGAAGAGTTGAGATATCTTACCATTACCCGGTGAAGCTGGAGCCTGTGTCTGATCTACTGTAAGTACATCATTTTGTGTGTAATGCACTAGAGACTGCTCAATAGTTGCCGTAACAGTAGCTGCATTACCCACAATTGTGACTACATCTATACTCTTTTCTACTACATCTGGTCCTCCACCGGCAGGGATATATTCGGCATTAGCTCCTGAATTGCCATAGCAATATAATATCTCTCCGAGGTCCGGATCCTGGGCAAATACTCCGAGCTCCTTCCAATAGAACCCTGCAACTAAATCCTGATTTGAAAAGGCTCCTCCGATTACAGCCTTACCGTCCACCAACACGCTTAATTTTGTAATCGATATTGTCTTAACCTGATGTACTAACGCATTGAGATCAGCAATTGAGCTCCCGCCCAGGTCGCCATCCCCTACAGCAACCCGAGTGAAATTTAGCTGAGCTCCTGCTTGAGCTTTCGCCTGTAGATTTCTACCTTTATTCGTGAATATCAATCCACCGAATGCACTCATTTATACCACCTGCCTTATCTCAAGAAAATCGCCGGTATGGACTACACCGGCATAATAAAGGTTCATCTCTCCGGAGAGAGCTATAATAATTTCTTCCAAGTGAGAGGACTTCCTTTTAACAGCATTAAGTACTTTGATAAACTGTTGCGCCCGCTCACCGGTTACTGCAGAATTATTTGTCAGTACTTTGAACATACCACGAGCTCCACCATAATCAAACCACTCCTGCAGCTCACCATCCCCAAAATATATCTTAATAACCTCTTCAACTGCATAGGGAGTACCAAGGCAATGCTTAATCGCCGGCGCCGTTTTTACTAGCTGCCTTTTTATCTCAATGTCAGCTGTCGCATCATACCAATCTATCTTCCTTTGCCAGGCCAACTCGTCAAGTATTGCTTCCGGGAGTTCATCAGTGCGGCTATATATCAAGCATAACCTAACTTCATTTGCCAACTGCCGGAGATGTGGAGTGAGTGCTACACATAATGCCTGGGTAGTAGGATCCTGCTTCATATAGTTGGTCTGTAGTTCCAGGAGGTCAACAGTCTTTAAGTCTTTCATCTATATCAGCCCTCCATAAACAATGTTAACAGTACCAACCTTGGCCACATGATCCTCAGCGACTGCAGTATAAACCGGGCTCGTAATGTCAATCCTATAAGCACCGGCGGTGAGCATTAAGTTCCTCAAATAATCAGGATTAACTGCCCGGCCAAGCTTCGCATGCTGCCAGGCTTTATATTGATCCACCGCTCCTCCGGCATCCTCTATACTACTCCTTATCGCTGCTTCCTCTGTCTTACGCTCATTTGATATATAATAAGTGAGATTTATGTTGTAAGTATCTACTGTAGGAGCTGCAGACGAAACAAGTTCGCTCATCGGCCTCCTATTCTTTGGTGATACAGCAGCAAGAACTGCATCAAGGACTGTCTGAGTAGGCATCTCTCCATCTTTCATTAGCACAATAATGTTTATTTCACATGAAGCAGGTGAAAGTACTGCAACATCAGCTATATTGGCATCAGCTGTCTTAGCCCAGAATATATACCCGCCTTCCGGTCCGGCTGTTGAATAACTGTCAGGTGAGAGCCATATCCTTTCCCTATAGCTTTCATCATCTTCAATGTCAGAACCGCCGCTACTGGTATCAGTATTTGTTACAGAGGCCACATAAGGCATTGGGTCAATAATTTTGTTTATTTGTCCGGGAGTGAAATCATTATGTGCCGATCCGGCCACTGTCGCTTCAGCAATTACTGTTCCGGACAGCTGCCCTGCAGGAATTATAAGATCAACCGTATTTGCAAAATACAATACACCATCAGGCGATCCGCGTTTACCTGCAGGTATTGTAATAGGTCCTGCCTGAGCTGCAGATAATGTCCATTGCAATGTGGCCTTAGATTTCTGTGGCTGCAGCCTTTCCACCGGGCCTCCATGTTCATCAAGCTTCTCTCCGGTTGCATATCTCAAAAGATTCTGCTTTCCAGTCTCATTGATATCATTTTTAAGTCCTACAATTATCGGTACTTCCTGCAATAAAAAAATCCTGCGCTCATCGCCAGGATATAGTGTCTGGCCTAAGGCAGTTTCGAAATCTTTTATAAGCTGGGTACCTAAGCTCGCAGGATCCACTTCAACAAACTTAATTTCACTCAATGTTTACCACCACCTTGAACTGCATATTCCCCTCTTCATCAGTGCCGAGAAATTTAACATCTTCCACCTTTGCCCTGGGCTCTTCTTCTGGTACCACCCTATATATCTCGGCAATATATAGTTTTGATGCTTCATGCACCGGCGTATCAAGAATTGAAGGATCCATGCCCCTGGTCCTTGCATAAGCAACCTCATACCTGAATGTGCTTATTGCATTCCTTACATTCTGCAACACCCTTTCTACACCAGTAGCCCCCCAATCCAAGTTTGCAGGCTTTGAAGTATCTACCTCATAAAGCATGAAATCACCCCGCTTTTATATATCATACAGCATTCCGGAATTCTGTCTTTTAACTCTTGCCTTGTCCGCTCCTGCCAATATGCTAATATCACCTGATACCGGAGGCAGTGATATACCAGGTGAGTTTTTTTTCCCTGCCGAATTTGATGCTTTAGCACTCCCTGGCCGCACATACTCTTCGAACTTTAAGTCTAACTCACAGGAAATAATATTTCCGAAGTTATCAATTACAGAATCCACCGGTTCAACACTGATCAACAGCCATTTATTCTCTCCAAACGGTTTACTTCCCAGTATAAATGGATAAGCAACCCCGGCATTTTTTATTTTCCGCCAATCTTCCAATTCCTTTCTCGGGTTTACTCCAAGTTCCACATTAAGTGGTATTTTGAAACTCATGTTATCAAGGCCTGAACCCTTATTATATGTGCTTGGCTTTTTGCCTGCCGAATCCTGCTTTTCAGTTTCCAGCGATGAACTATACTGAAAACCGTTAAACGAATATATCTTTTCCCCAGTTACTGCAAACACTTTGTTTGAAAATACCGCTATAGGCATATACCCTCACCACCTAATATTTTGCTATTACCAATCCGTCTTTCATGTTGTCGGAGAAAAATATAACAGCTACCATATCCCCTACCATCAACTCTCCAACATGTGTTGCTACGTCTATAGGAGCTGATACTGTGCTTTCATAGTTTTCAAATGTGACCCTTACTCCTCCTGATTCAATCGTTGAAACCTTTCCTTTCAGTTCCATTAATATTCCTCCAATGGCTTCCTAACCTTGATAAATGTCTTTCCGTCTGCCAGTTTATGGACCACTTGAGTACAGAAAAAAGCCCCTGGGCTAATACCAATATCCGGAAGCTCAATCATATTTCCTGCAGCAATCCCAGAATCCTTTTGTATTGTAAAATACCCTGAGGTTTCATTCTTATTGTTGCTCCTTAGGATGTTTTTTGCAAACCGTTCACCCTCACCCTGGCTTGTGATATATATGTCATTTATCTTAAGTTCTGGGCCTACAGGTCCATTTGCAGGTTTATACATTGCCTTAATATTTCCATAAGTAATACTGCATAAACTATATATTCCTGTAGACGTTGCCGTGAAATCATAATCACCATCAAATTGATCCTTGTATATAATCTTTTCGGGTAACTGTGCTTCCATATACCGTTCGTTGTAAATGACAACTTTCTTTGAGGTCAGTTTCAGCATGCATCCTTCAAGTATGCAGCGCTTGGACAGGTGTACGAAATCTGCTTCATGGACCTGGTCAACCCGTTCATACAGGTTATCCTCTACTCCATAGGTAATTAGTTGGAATCCATGTTTTACAGCTTTTTCATCAGCCAGTTCCAATAATCTGACATTCTCCCATGCTTTTGTGAAATCCGTTTTAGCCTCTTGAGGGATGGACAATGCTTTTACTATATAATATCCGCGTTTCTGCTTAAGCTCATCGACATACATCAATCCGGATGAAAAACCATCTTCGTTGATTTCCAAAGTATCATTCTTCTGTGGTTTCCATTGGCTCCACAAATCATGTGGGTCATTGAACCATAATTCAACACTGTCGGCTATTCCCCCGGCATTATCGGTTATATCAGCCTTTTTTATTTCTACATCTGCAGTAACGTCCTTTCCTTCATATATAAGCTGCATTTGCATCACCTCTTCCATGGTGGCAGGGTGGCTGCAGCTTCCTGCTGGATTATAGGTATTTTGAGTATAATACCTCCGTCAAATATCACAACGTTTGCATATTGAGGATTCGCTTCAATTATGAGATGTGCTTTGAATTCATCGTTATATGCATCCAATGCCAGGATATCGAACGTATCACCCTGCATAGTGGTATATTCGAAATAACTAGATGTTTCCATATTGAACCCTCGCATTCCCATGTAATATGTCCTCAACCATCATTCTGAGTTCTTCCTTCTGGCGTTCGAATTCAGCCGCAATATCAGTTCTGCTACCCCCAAGGTATGTTGGAGAATAGTTGATATTTATTACTCCGCCGCCTACACTAACACCTATTTCCCTGGCTGCCTGGTTAAGCAGCCCGATACTTCTGGAAGTCCTTACTGCCGGTATGGCATATTCTGGAGTAGGACCATCACCAAATATAGATGGACTTGTAGCCCTTCCGCCCAATGCATGCTTTTTCATTGCTCTTGGATTGGTTGCATATTTCCTGCCTCCTGCCATGGCAGCACTATTGATGCTTGAATTTGTATTCGCAAGGATCTTATTTGAGTTGATTCCCAAAAGTTTTCCCAACCCGCCAATGAGCCAGTCCAGACCCTGCAGCAGTAAAGTAATGATATTGACGAATCCTTGAAGCACAGGCATTATAAACCTTAATGCTCCGCCGAGGCCGACAAGAATTGTTTTAGCCAGGAAGGTGATAATCGGTGCTGCAGCTTTAAGAAGTGGCATTACCATCATCAGTATTTGCATTATCGGCTGCATAACCATCGGAATAAAAGGAAGTATAGATTGCAGGTTTCCAATTACTGACTTCCCGACATCAATAACAATAGGGATTAGTTTTGACAACAGTTCAGTCACAATTGGTCCAGCACCTTTCCCCAATCCTTCAAATACACCAACAGTCCTTGATATGAGGCTTTCAACAACCGGCAGCTTGTCAATCATGCCATTCAGCAAAGGCATGATCTGTGGAAGGAATCTTGAAATTAGTCTGTTACCCATTCCTTTTGCCGCCAACTTCAGCCTGTCCATGGTATCCCCCAACTCATCGAGTTTTTCTACAGTGTCGGTCGGCATTACCAAACCCAAACGGTCAGCTTCGGCTGCCAATTTTTCAATATCCCCAGCTCCGGCATTCAATATTGGGAACAAGTCGGCGGCTCCACGTCCAAAGAGTTGAAATGCCAATGTATTACGTTCAGATTCATTTTTTATATTTGAAAGCTGCAGAAGTACTTCTTTGAACACTTCTGATTGAGGCCTCAGCTTCCCGGTAACAGAATCCTTTACTTCTATTCCTAATGTCTTGAACGCTGCTGTCGCTTCTTTACTTCCTTTCTTAGCTGCACCCATCTGCTTTGTCATTATGCCTATCGCCTGGGGAAGTGATTCAAAGTTTGCTCCTACCTGGCTGGATATATACTGTAGACGTTGTAGTTCCTCAAGCGTTAGTCCCGTTTTATCCCTTAATTTTACTAAGGTGTCTCCTGCCTCTGAAGCTTTGATAATTAAAGCTCCCATGGCAGTTGCCCCTGCAGCAGCGCTAGCAATAAATACTTTACCTACTGCAACTGCGGCTTTTCCTGCAACCTGCATACCCTTGGAAGCCATTGCCTGTAATTTGCCAAGTTTCCCTGATGTATGTCCCGCTTCTGCAGATGCTTTCATGAATGCAGTTTGAAGTGAAGGATCCACTTTGCCGGCCAGGGTAATTAACGCACGAAGTTCTTTCTTACTTGCCACTGTTATTCGCCTCCTTCCTCATCCTTTCTGATTCTTCACTGAGGCTTACAAAATACTCAACAAAGTCCATAAGAGGTATATTGTAACAATACTCAGCCGAGGTTGATGTTACAAGTGTTACTCTTGCAATTGCCCTTTTCAGTTCCTGGTCGGGGATTATTCCGATAAATCCTCCGAACTTAGATAGAAAAAACTTCTTGCCTTCACTGCTGCCCTTTGTGCATCCTTTGCACTCATTCTTAATACATCCGCTGTATCAATTTTCGAGTCTGCCTTGGCAACAGCTTCTGCAAAAAGGTATAAATGGTAATCCGGGTCAGTTTCCTCAATGCTGATTATATTTCCATCATTTTTAAGTTTCTTGCTGGCGTTCAGCTTATCCCTTGCAGTCATATCTTCAAAATTATATGGAAGCTCATTGACTTCCTTTCCATCTATCATAATGGCCTTAGTGAGTTTGAAAGTATCCAACTGTTTTCCCTCCTAATACGTTTTAAGGCGGCCCTGATAGACCGCCCTTTACTTTATTATCCCAATACGGACCTGATCTTCTGCATATAGTCAACACCGTTGACTTTATACACATAATTCCTTTTATCGATGAGCAATGTTTCCTCACCGTTTATAACCTGGCGGTACCTTATTACTTCAAAGTCGATACTGCCGTCCATTGTAGCACCGTTTTCGACTTTCCCAGGATCATATTTTTTATTGATGCCGGTTATAAATATCTTTGTCCCCTGTTGTATCAGCTGTCCATCGGCTGTGACAACATCCCTTGCAAACCTCAGTTCAATGTTCTGTATGCCTGGTTTGGCGAACACAGCAGCCTTCTTGTTTATACCCCGGGAGCTGATTGAAAAGATCATACTGTTGACCTGGCCTGTTATCGGCATATCCATAGCACCGAGAATACCGGCTCCTTTGATTTCTCCCGTTTGAAATTCTATGCTGGGGAGCTGGCAGGACACGTTATCATCTATTTCAACATTATCTGACAAAAGCTTCTGAGCTATAACACTTCCGGTTATAATCATGCTTGCTCACCTCCAAACAATGTAGTAAGGCCGCTGGTTGTATACTGGACTTTTGCAGTCAAGCTCTTGCCCGGCGGTGTAGTTGTAGTTGCCACATCGAATACGAAGTCCCCTTCTACCACATCGCTTGTCGGGTTGCTTGTTTCGTTGAATGCTATCGTACCAGAAAGCAATGCTCCGCGGCTTATGAGGCTGTCAAGCCATTCCTGGAAGTCATTCAATATGGTATCAACCCTAGCCCGGTTAAAAGGCTTATCAACCTCAGATCCATAGCGCAGCTGAAATGTGTTGGTTATGTGCTGCATCATTCTCACGCTGCAGTCAAATTTATCCTTAGGGTCCACATCAGCGCCATAAGTATAAGCACCGGTATGAGGCCCCCAAAGAACGAAACTTCCGCCCCAGTATACAGCAGTCCTTATTCCTGCAGCATTAAGCTCATTGGCTTTTACCTGGTCGAAAATCACTTCAGTGCCATCTTCAAGGCAAAGAGCTGTGATATCTATAGGTTTGTTTGATGGGGTCTCATACGGGATATTGTCATTGTTGAAGTCAACTATCTGCATTGTTACAGTTGCAAGGGTGGACAAGTGGAATTTCTTATCCCCGTTCTTGACCATCGGCCAGCATGGAGCTTCATTTGCACCATTATATCCATTGGCCGCTTTCCAGGTTATAGCTTCTTCAACAGTGTCAGAAGTAGAACCCCTGGAAAGATTGCTATTCACAAAGGCGCTGAAATGCCCGTTGATGTTTTGGGCAGCTGCTTTAAGATCTGCATCTACTGTGAAGTTATTGCTCCAATTAGGCGCATCAAGTATTGTCGGTACCATTTTATAGGTAGGATATATCAACCCTATTGCAGCTGTTATACCTGCTTTTACCTCTGCAGTTGTGACTGCGGCAGGATTAATCTCATCAAATGTCACGTCTACAGGTGATACAAGCGTACCTTTAAGGTCCTTTATAAGCACCTTGCTTCCATCAGGAGTGTATTCCACTGAAAAATCAGTTCCCAGAACTTTACCTGCTATGGCTACGGATTTTAGTATCACCTTGTCATTTTCAATATATCCCTGCCCTCCTGCCAGGACAACCGAAGCAGTTTGAGCTGCGTTCTTCATGGTATCCGGATTCAATACATTCACCAGGATAATAGGGCCGATAACCTGGATATCGTTCTTGAAATGTGCATATATTGCCTCACATAAATCGAAATCGCTCCAGTTCGCATCATTGTACCCTACCTTTGATACAGCATCATTATAGCTCTGCACCAGTATTGGCTTATTCACAAGATTGGAATAGTCCATGAGCTGATGCACAGGGAGGGTACCGAAGTATACAGGTAAAGTTGCCACACCCTGGGGTGGCACAAATTCCTGGGTATTTTGCACATCTGCATATGCACCATGTCTATACAAGTTAATTCACCTCTCTTATTAGAGTAGTTTTGCTACATCTGTCTGCGGGTAAGCTGACTTACTCACAGTAACTTTAACCCATCCATACCAGTATGGATAAGGCTGCTCTTCGTACATCCCCCGCTTAACCGGCTTCTGTACTTTCAGAGCATTCTTTATTATTGAGTTCTTAAGGAATTCTGCCTTAGTCCTCTCAAGTAAATTGAGAAGGTCCTTATATCCTTGGAAATCCGGAGTGAATTCAACATTATCCCCTACCGGCTTATGCTCTCCCGGACTATATACTGCAGCTGTGATCCTGAGGTTTAGATCATCAGATTCCCCATCGTCTGAAGCTTCATCCAGTCCCACAATTAGGCAGGGAATAATGCTCTCCATGCCGGCAGGCAGGTATCCTTTTGGAGGTACCCAGCCCACAAATACATTGGGCTGCATAAGGCTGTAGTCTTTGACATTGTTGTCAGAAGCTTTCTGCAATTTGATTTGAGGCTTAACGGTTTCCTCCAAGAATTCTTTTATAGTATTTAAATCTGTTTCGGCTGACATATTGTCACCTCTTTATCTTCTTGTCCAAATTGGTCATCCGGAACACTATTTCATGCTCCAGCCTTTCATCAAGCTTATCCTGGGCTTCTTTCAGGACTTTCTCTGCTACCTTCTCATTTGTTATCATCTGTGGTATAGATAGTGTTCGTATTGGTGCAATAATTTCCCTCACGTATCGTTGCCCTGCCTTAGGTCCCCTCTTATATACTTTACCTGCATAACTACCTTCTTCAGGAATCTTAAATTCTCCCAAGCGCATAAAAACATTGAATAACGTCTTATCTTCACTCTTTGCACCTGTATTAGCAACAAATCCTTTTTGTGATTTAATTTTACCAGTTACATTTTTAATTTTTACTTTTACTTCACTACCTCTACCTCGCTTATCAGTTTTCGGAGTATATGGAAAATGAGCGAATGAAAGCGTATGACCTTTGGATATTACACTGGCTGACAAGTCATTGACTGAGGGTTTGTTGCCCTTCAATGTGGCTTTTACATCTTTGGATTTGACTGCGTATTCTTTTGGAATTATCCGTCCTATCTGAGTTATCACATGGTCTACTGTCCTATTTAACGCATGATAAGCAGCCTCTCCTACTTCCTTTTCAAAACCCTTGAGCTCAATTGCCAGCCTATCCAATTGCTTTGTATTGACTTCGATTCCACCCTTTGCCATGTCTTACATCCCCTTATTTTGTTGGAGTACTATTTCATATACCCCTTCATCCTCCCTGGAATTGAAAATAATCATCTGCCGATTGTCAAATATTAAAGGGGAGCCTTCTTTAGGCTGCCCCTTCAATATCAATTCCAGTTCGGTTTTACGCACATATATAAGGATTTCTCCGATGCTTATGCCGCCAAATTCTTGCTTTGAACGGTGCATGAGTTGATCATTGTCTACTATGACATTTGCAGATACATCGTTAATCATATGGGGCTCCGCAAATTCATCAGTGTTAAAGAATACATTATCAATATCCTGTTGAGTCAAGTCTTTTAATGACAAAATAACCACCTCATTTTATTACCCTATAGCCGTGTGCATAACCCATACATATTGAGATTGCTGGATTTGTTGCACACTATTTTTGTTTATCACTCAATATATGATAGGA
Organism: Caulobacteraceae bacterium; assembly: GCA_050261415.1. Lineage (GTDB taxonomy): Bacteria > Bacillota > Clostridia > Lutisporales > Lutisporaceae > JBLNDG01. Next base: position 26,174 of record JBLNDG010000139.1, read on the forward strand.
TTTCCTCCCATAAATGTCGAATTTAGTATCTACCAAAACCCCAAATCTACAATCACAGGAGGAACCCCTATGCATCAACAGTTAATTATGAATATCATTTATTTATTTACTCCTCAATCCAAAGTTGACTTTTACTCCAAAATATTTGATTCCCTTGACCTTTCAGACTTCCCTGATGAAGTCAATTCTAATAACTCCGGACCTGATGGTTTTTCCCGCCATGCACTCTTTAGAGCTTTTATCGTTATGAAGTGCGAGAAATTTTCCGAGATAACACAACTTCACGAATATCTCTTCAACAACCAGATTATAGCTCATGCCTGCGGATTCGATATCACCAAGAAACTGCCTTCTTACTGGACTTATAGACGTTTTATCAAAAACACTGCCCATGAATGGTTTACTACAGTTATGCAATCCCAGGTCAAGACTCTTGTTTCTCTGGGCATTATTGACGGCAGCTTTGTATCTCTTGATTCTACCTCCATTGAAGCCAATACCTCAAAGAATAATTCGAAATTCTTTGATAAATCACGCTTTGATAAATCCCTTCAACCAAAGTCCGATAAAGACTGTAAACTTGGCGTAAGAACTGCCAGCAATGCCTATAATGAGAAAAATTACGAGTTCTATTGGGGCTACAAGAACCATATCCTCGTAGATGCCATCACAGGCCTGCCTATTGCTGAAGTTACAACCACTGCCAATATCACCGACAGCGAAATAGCTATTCCATTACTTAAGAGCACCCATTCCTGGCTTCCTCTTGATGAAACTTACTTCATTGCAGATAAAGGTTACGATGTCAGGGATATTTACAACTTCGTCCATAATGAACTTCATGGGCATTGCTTCATACCTTTAAATCAAAGAAGAACAAAGAAAAACCTCAATTCCCTTACCTGTGGAAATCCTATTTGCGATGCCGGCTTTGCAATGCAAAAAGATGGCCGTCAATACCTTAAAGGCAGTATAAAGCAAAAATTTCGATGCCCGTTTCATTCTTCAAAAGATGATTCTGCTTGTATCTGCAACCATCCTAAATTCTTTAATGGTGCCAAAAAGAGAGGTTGCATAAAGTATGTTTCAACAGGTACTGATTACAGGGCTTCCATTAACAGAGATTCTAAGTATTTTAAGTCTATTTATTCTCTTAGATCTGAATCTGAACGTTACAATTCCAGATGGAAAAATCTTAATACTGATAAAGCTTCGGTTCGCAATATGGCGGCAATTGAAAATCTGAATACCATTGGACACATTTGCCTATTGGCTCTTGCTATCGCTGCTGTTAAATCAGGTAAAACCAACTGTTTGAAATCACTAAAGAATTTCAAGAAGTCTGCATAATTCTAAAGCGTATATCATGAAAGTCCCGGGCATTGCTATGCCCTTTTTGTTGCATTTCCCGCTATTTGTCAGGTTCGGATTGAGTTTTCAATGTACATTCATCTACTTATCATTTATTTCAAGGCCTTATTGCCTTAAAAATCATTAATTATGCTCATCACTATACCCTACTAAGAATCAACCGAATTCAATGACGTGATTTTTTCTGTGATTGCGGCAACAACTATTTTCCTATCCTTATTCTTTTGCTCATAGTCAAGAAGCATTTCAAGTTCTTTTACATCATCTATGGCATCAATGATTGCCTTCATCTCTTCTGCATTCTTATCTGCATAAGGATTTGGGTTACTGCCATTTACAGGTGGTTCTGCTGGCACGCTAGTGAAATATTCGGCAATGCCATTATCCACCATATTTTTTTCTACTTCTGTAGAAAGATTCAGGACTGTACCAACTTCTAATATGCCGCCTTTCCCATTATAAGGTGATTTCAGTTTAATCATTTCACATCACCTATCCTATCTTAACTTTTGCGGTTGTATCAGCTAATGCTTTTGCTTCGGTGCACCAACCGGCCAGAATATTGCCCGCCGATACATTTGTGAGATTACCTGCTGCACTGTCCCAGTAAAGCTGGTCTCCAACTGCAAACGCAGCAGTATTTATTGCGGGAAGCTCATGCACACCGGTTACACGAAGTGAACCTGTTGCGCCGATTGCAATTGCTTCTGCTGCTACCGCAATTCTGGATACGAGTGGAACAACCTCGTTGTATTCTATGGCTGCAGCTCCACCATTCGTGTAATCTATAACGTCACCTTTCTGAATGTATACACCTTTTGCCATGTTATCCTATACCTCCTTATTATTTTAGAGAGCTTAACCCTTTATGATTAAGCTCCAGCATTCTTACCAAGTCCTCTGAAGTCAAGCACGGTTACACCGTAATCGATATAGATTCTCCATTCCATACCAAGGAAATCGAATCCAACACGGCTTTCAAGCTTCGGCATGTCATCACCATTGAGGTAAGTTACCTCTATGGTATCAATATCCCCAGGTGCAGCTGCTGTATAGTATGCGGTCTCACTATAGCTGTCAAGCTCTGCATCAACAACCAGTGTAAGGCTGTTCTTGAATACATTTGCAACCCCGGAATTATTTGATGCAGGATCTGAAAGGGACATGAGAATCTTTTCCGCATCAGTTTCAAGAGTTGCGGGTGCAAGTAAGAACTTGGGATTTATATTCAAGGTTTCCTGGCCTCTCAGATTCTTTTGTTTTCTCATAAGCTTCCTAAGTTCGCTAAGAGTCGGTGTTGCTATTGCGCCTGGTGTACCAAGGTTCTTGTGGTCAGCGTGGAACAGATTCTTTCCGTCATATATTGCAGGATTGCTGCCAATCATCTTATACACAAGCTTGTTTATACCTCTTCCTGCTGCTCTGACATAAGCATCAGGTACTTTTGTCAGTATGGAAATGTCATCATTAATCATAGCCTGCCTGGAAAGGCCAAACTTACGGCCAAAGGTTGCAAGCGCCTTGGATACTCCATTGTCTTTCATCTCATCGAACTTGAACTCACCTGACTGTGTCATAGGAAGAAGTTCTCCGGCTTCGGAAATCTGGTAATGTGTCACTGCTTTGAAGTCTGAATTGCTTCCTCTTCCTGTCCACACCTGGTATGTTGTCTGTGCTCCCCTGTATGCTAATGCCATTGACTTATTTACGGAATCACTGAGTATGCTTGCGAACTGGCTGTCCGGAGAAAGCGCCCTCTTATAGAGTTCATCATCATTCAACCTGTGGGCATTGGATACCCCCGCTCTAATCAAACAATCAATAGCAAGGTCCCTGAGCTTCATTCCCCTCATATCCCTTGCACCGTCGGCGGGCTTGTCTACAGTTTTGCCAGCCCTCATAAGAATTGCATCCGATGCTGCAGACCTTACCTTTTCACTTTCATCCTTACCGCCCCTGATATCAGTCCCAGCAGCAGAAGGTTTTCTCTCAGTCTTAAGTTTTTCGAGGATTGCTGCCCTTACCTGGTCAACGGATGCGCCAGATGTAATATGCTCAGTGGGGTCTACTTCAAATTCCCTACACAGTGCATTGACTTCTGAAACACGCTGTCTTTCAGCCTGTACAGCCCTCTCTGATTCAGTTTGAGTTGCAGCAGATCTTTCCTCTTCAGCAATTTCTGTCTTAAGGGTATCGATTTCCCTCTGTAAAGTGTCAAACTCTGTCTTTTCCTCTGCAGTCAGTTCCCGCCCTGCGGTTTTTGCCCCGTTGACAATCTCCTGCTGTCTCAGTATCTTTTTGTTAAGTTGTTCTTTTTTCGGCATTTTCATATCCTCCTATAAAAGATTTTTATTTATTTGTAGTTGGCTTTCAAATATGTTCATTGAATTACTGCCCGTCCCAGTATTTCTACCGTATATACTCCTATGAGCTCCAAATGGATCATCTTCAATATTACGCCCTACTCCTACTGATGGATCAGCAGGGGTAGGTTCAATACTGATTTCAAGTGGCTCCCATTTCAGAGCGATATATGCAGGTCCTGTAAATCGTCCGTTTGATGATGTTTTCCCTGGCATTACTTCCTCCCAGCTGCTTACGGCATATCCCACAGAAACGCCCTTCAGTATTTTTTTCTTGACTTTCTGATATATCTTGTCACTGTCTTCATCATCATCAAAAGTAATGAGTGCCTTTGCCTTTTTCTCATTTGCATCCAGCCATGCCTTATCTATGCCTGCTATAGGCATCCTTCCAAAGTTTGGATCCTTCCCATGTGTAAAAAGTACAGTCCCTACATCAAGCAACCTTGATAAGTCCACTGCGCCATCATCATGTGACAGGATTTCCGGACCAAACCATCTCTCATAAGGGGCTTCAGAGGAGAATGATAATTCCACCGTTCTTGATTTGTCATCAATTGCCCTTATTTGAGCCGGTATCGTTCTCTCCTGCTGTCGCCCCGTCTGCGGTTTCGTTTGAGCTCCCACTCTTAGTTTCACCTCCTGCCAATGTTATTCCTAATTCCTTTGCCATCTGCTGTTCCTTTGCCCGCTGCCTTAATACATCCCTCCAATCCTCTCCCCTTTCAGCACATATCCTGGACAGTGTATCCTGCCCGGTTTCAAGGGCCTTTGCATTCGCAGTTACTTCCTTCACAGGGTCTATCCAACTCCATCCGGACGGTATCCATACATGCTTGAGGTATTTGCTCTTTTTCTGCCAGAAGTCTTTTATATTCAGCTTTCCGGACAGCACCGCCGATATAACAAACTCCGTGTATACCTCTTTACAGAAGTGCTCAACAAGGTATTCCTGTTCCATCATGTATGTACGCTGGTCTTCAAGAAGCCCTTGCCTTGCACTGGAGTAGTTAACCTGTGACATATCCCTGGATACAGCTTCATAGCTAAGCCCCTGACCACTTCCTGCAAGACGCTGCTGTGTCGCTATGAATTCCTTCGCATTGCTGCTTTGTCCTGAAGGATTTACAGGTGTTACCGATTCCCCTGGCTGCAGTTCATGTATCATACCTGGAGATATGGTTTTTGTTTGGTACCCGCTTTTTTCATCTATTTTGGCACCTCTGCCGAGTGTACCAGAAGCAGAATTCTTTGTTATAAAAACAGAGAGGCAAGCAAGTATCCTTTCCTTTACTGATACCGCTTCTACAAATTCATTTATGTCACGCACTCTAGGAAGAGTTTTTGCCATAGGAGATATCTCACGCATCTGGGTAGGCCTGTTTTTCTTCCAGAGATAAATTACCCGTTGAGCTTCTATACGTTCTGATTCATATGTATAGAAACCATCCGGGGAATACTTTTTAAACCAATATGCAACCGGTTTATTATACTGGTCAAATTCAATACCACCTACGATCCTATTCCGGCTGCCCAAAGTCATCTTAGTTGTATCAAGCTCATCAACTTCACGGGCTTGCAGAATGAAAGGCACCGGGCCACCATTGGTATATGCCTTGATAAAGAATATACCTCCGTCAACTAACTTACGCCTCACAGCCATCTGCTGCATTTCATTAAATGACTGCTGGCCTGTGATATCACAATTCCTGGGCCGGCACCATTCTTCCCAGAGTGATTCAATCTCCTGGTTCAATTCTTCATCTTCGATATCTCTCTCTTTCATGATTTTAGCCTGCAACTTCATTCCGGTGCCAATAACATTCCTTACATAAGGTCCAATTATTGCTTCCGCTATATCAGAGTTTCTTTCCAGATCCCTTGCCCTGGCTCTTATAATATCCCTCTGCCCCTGGTCAGTCTGCTCTGCGGTTGCATTTACCTGAGTCCATCCTGAATTCAACCTGTCTGAACTTCCCGAATCATAGTAGCTTCGGAGTGCTTCCCGCCATGAAGCTCTGTTAAAGGCAGTCCTGGGACTGAAAAAACCAATAGCCCTGTCAAGCCAATTCATAGTCATCACCTCCTATCAAAGGCTGCCACATAGACATTTGGAGGAACATCAGATTCGTTACCCAGTTGCTGTTGTAAATTCCTGCGTTCTTGGTACAGTATGCTCAAGTCAGGCCTTCTCAACTGCCTATTCCCTATCCTGTATTCCTGCGCCCCGCCTTCTATTGATGCAATTGCTGCGTTAATCTGATCAAGCTGTTCCAGTGTCGTCATCTTATCCACCCGCCTTTATTTTTAATCCAATTATCTGAACTCTTTATAAACCCGCTTTCCTGCTGCTGAGGCTGTGGTTGCACTGGTGCGGGTTGTTCACTGCCAATCTGCAAATATCTTACATGAAGAAGATCCGCCGCAAGAGCTGCATATACCTCAGCATCAAGATAGTGGTTTGCCGTGTGGCTGCTCTTAGGCTTCCATACCTCAACTTCCCTGCCGCCTTTTTTCTCAATAACCTTTTCCTCTGAACATAGCTGCTCTGCATATTCCCTGTCACAACCCTTGAATACCATCCATGAACCGAGCCCGTTCGGCCTTCTTACTCTTCCGGCTATCATGTCCTTGTACTGGCCGCCGTCAACTATATAGAGCCTCATGCCATATGCCTTACTATCAACCTTCTCAATGGTGCTTATGTTATATCTCCCAAGAAGTGGTTTTGATGAACCTTTCACAGGCACTGCCCATTCCTGGTTTATAACGCAGAAATCATACACATCATCAGTCTGGTCGCCGGAATCAACAGCACAGAGATTAACCTGATATGTGCTGCCATTCTTATCTTTATATGGCAGGTTCATAATGTACTCAACTTCATCCCATGTTTCCGCAATCCCATGTGCTATGTTCCAGCTCGTCATACTTGTACCCCAGGCTCTTATAGTCCAGTAAAAATGGCCCCTCTGAACGTCAACTCCCGCTGTTATAAGCAGTGTTCCATTGGGAACCACACCTTCTTCATATTCGCTTTGCCTTTCCAGAATTTTATCGGAGTCCATTTTTACTTCTGTCTGCTCCCATGGTTCTGCGAGCCATGAGTTTACAAAATTCATCAGAAGCTCCGGGAAGTCTTTCGACTTTAAGAATTCATAAGCTACATCACCGAACCGCAGCCATGGGGAATAAATAGCGTTAAGGTGAAATGCAGTTTTTCTGGTACCCTTTTTACTGATTGAGCGCCACTCCCCAGACCTCAGCATTTCTAATTTATCACTGTCATTTATCATACCTTTACAGGATTCACACTCATAATATGCTGTGACCTTGGCTTCATCCGGTGTTGATTTCTCAGGCCATATTATCTGCTTAAACATAAGTGTCTGATAGTGTCCGCAATGAGGACATGGTACAAAATATTCCCTTTGGTCATCTGCGTTAATCCATTCCTGCCATATAGGCCCTATCTTCCTTGTCGGTGTTGAAGTCTGGAATATCTTTTTATTATGGGCAAATGTTTTTGTACGCTCACGGGCGAGGCTTCTCGGGTCAGCTTCCTTTCCTGCAAAGGTTGGGAACTTATCTATTTCATCCATGAGAAGATATCTAATCGGTCTTGAAGCAAGCGACGCTGCTGAATTCGCTCCGGCTAGTACCAGGTACATACCATCAAATTGCAGCTCCAGCATTTTGCTATCATCAGGCGTATATCGCTCTTTTGTTTTCTCACAGAGTTCAATCATCGGCTGCAGTCTGTTTTTACTTATTGACTCGGCAAGCTCCAGTGTAGGGTATACAATAAGTGTTGAACTAGGATCTTGTGCTATGATAAAAGCGACTATATTTTGAAGGCATTCAGTACCTCCTACCTGTGTCGGCTTACAGAATATTATCTCTTCTATATCCGGGTCATTGAAGGCATCCATTATCTCCTGAAGATATGGAGTCCTGTTGGTTTTCCATTGTCCTGGCTCTGCTGAAGTCTTTTCATCCAGTACTCTATATTTATCAGCCCATTGTGTAACTGTAAGCAGTTCAGGAGGTTTTAAGATTTCTAAGGCTTTGGAAATCCAGTCAGGCCAGTTATGTTTCTTTTTTCTTTTTCGTCTGCGTGTATACTCCATCAATGCTAAGTTGTCTAAGCGCATCGAGAACGACTCCCTCTACCATTTTTTCAATTTTCCTGGCTGTCAGATCATCCACATATGACCCTACCTCATTTCCAATCTTCCTGCTGAATGCCAACATTGACCTTTTCAAAACTACAAGGAACCTCTGTAACTCTGCAACTATATTGTCCTTGCTAATATACTCTCCCCTTGCAACGGCGTTTTCAAAGGCAGCTTCCTCAGCCTTTTCCTTTTTATAGTCAGCCTCATACTTGAGCTTCCTCATTTGAAGGGACATGCTCTCGACATCATCCTCTGTCTTGACTCCTGTGCCTATAACCCCACGCCATTTTAAAACATCCCATAAAGGCCACCATCCACGGGCAGCTTTCGGACATCCCTTCTCCTCCCATTCACTTAGTGTTTTCCGGGAAATGCTCATCTGATTACATAATTCATCAGTAGTAATGCAAATTTTACCATCTATGGCTTTATAAAAATTTTCAAGTTCACTCATGAAAATCACCTTTGTTACCCTCAAAAAAAATTTTTCACCGGGTGAAATCCCGGGACTCGCAAGACCCGCATGTCCCCCACCCTCTGGGAAGGACCCACAAATTTTTATAGAGAATTGTGTGATAACTTGACACAATTTCCATTAACTTTTTATAAGAATTGTGTATTTGTAATACTTTGTTTGAGGTCGATTGTTACCCTCCCCAAATAGAAAGGATAAATGCCCCTTACTTTTGACATCTACCCCTCAACTTTTGACAGTTCAACATATCTTATAATTCTGTTGTACTTATAAAAACTCTGTCTAATACGCATGATAACAAGCGGTTTCCAAGTCGCCCATAAATCCAATTCAACATGCGCTCAATATGTTTACCGATAGTTTAAAAAATCGTGAAATTTTTCAGTGACTCGTTAATATTTTCTTGATTTATCCCTATATATCTCAGTGTTACACTTGGGTGCGAGTGTCCGAATATTTCCATTAAAGTAAGAAGGTCATGTTCTTTCTGCTTATAATAGTGATAACCAAACGTTTTTCTAAGGCTATGGCAATTCACATTTTCAAGTCCATATTTCTGAGCCGCAGCCTTAATTATCTTGCTGCATGTAGTCCTGTCTATGGGCTTCCATGGCTTTTGTGTGGACTTAAACAGGTATTCATCAGGAGCCATATCTTTCATGTACTCACTAAGCTCCTTCTTTAATGCTTTACTGATAGGCAATAATATTTTTTTCCTGTCTTGCTCTCTCTTACATAAACAAAATCTTTGTCTTTCAAATCCTTTGCTTGAAGCTTAAGAGTATCTGTAATTCGTCTTCCAAGGTATATGCCGCACATAAAGAGCATATAATTGCGCGGATTCTTTTCATTCTTAAAGTCATTGGCCATCATCTTAAGTATATGCGGATCTCTAATAGGCTCAACGTAATTCATGCCATCACCGCCTCAGGCTTTCTTTTGCGCAGCTGCTAAATGGACAATAAAATTTTAGCCCGGTCCAGAAGCTAAAAGCGCATCCATTGCACTTATGATTATTTATTTTTTCAAGCCTGCGCTCTTCCTTTGTCTTTTCTGCCTTCATGGCGGCCTGCTTCAAGCTGCTCATACATATCACCTCAATGAAAAAAAGCCCGGCGCCGCGTGCCAAGGCTTTTTGAAAATTTCTTTTTATATTATTTTACACTTACAGTGTAACATGGGATATTTTGCTTGTATACCGACAATTAACCGACATTTTTAAACTTGCTGCAAATCCTTTCCACGGTTCTTTTGCTACGGTCAATTATCTGTGCTATTTCTTCCTGTGTTTTGCCTTCTACTACCCAGAGATAATATACCCTATGCTCCAGCCCTTCAAGCTTACTAAGTTTATATTCAACGGTCCTTTTGACAGCGATTTTCTTTTCCAGTATCTCACTTTCAACTTCGAGCTTAAGCTCCAGCATATCCAGCCTTGAAATTATTCTATCAAGGCTCATGTAGTTAGGAGACCCTTTGGGCATACCGGTAAGCTCGACAGATTTTATTGGCTTTGGAGCATGAGCAAATATTAATCTTTTGAGCTGCTTAATCTCGTTTCCTATTTCTTCAACCAGATTCTGTTGAATCTCTATTTCACCACATAGGTCTTTGTAACTTGTTCTTATGGTCCTCATCATGGCTCCCACCTTTCCCACTTGTAATCTCCAGTTATTTTCTATATAATGGAGTTGAGAACGTGTGTTTGGGCGAAAGCCCATTCTTTTTTTTATAGTGTCAGATAAGCAATGCTATGCTATATGTACTACTAGGCTTTCTTTTTTGCAATTAGGGCATCTTATAAATATTTTTATAATCTTTAACCCTTTCATTTCGGCATAAATCTCATTTTTAGAGTTACCGCACTTTGGGCAAACCAACAACTCTTTTTTTATTTCTTCCAAAGCTACTTCCCCCTTATCTTGCATAATTCATGTAATGTCCAACCATCTTGGTTATATCGGGCTATTGGCCTGCCTACTATTACAACTCCTATAACCTTTTCACCGTCATTCAATCCGATTGAGTATTTATGCCCTTGCGGAGCTGCATTGTGTCTATGGTGTTCATCAACAAAAGCAGCTGCTTCCTCAAATGTTATAGGCTGCAATTCATACTTCATATTGACATCCTCAACTGTTCTATAGGCGGCTCGTAGTTCATCCACAATACTTCTGTGGCAGATAGCCCTGCTTCTTTCAAGCAATTCTTGCTTTCCTTATGCCAACCCCTTAATGTGCTGTTATACATATCATTTTCGTATCCGGATAGGATTACCTTGGCTTTATGATTTTTCAATGTCTCCAGAAGCTCTAAGTGGTCATTGTCGTTCATTTCATGCTTATAGATTCTCTTGCTCCTGGTGGAGAGTAGATACGGCGGGTCAATATACATCAGGACATTTTCCCGGTTATAACGTTCTATAAGCTGTAATGCAGGCTGGCATTCAATTTGTACCACACAAGTATCTGTATGTTGTAGCCTCTCCGCTGCTTCAAGTATCCGGTCCGGAAGTCTGTTGTTCCAATGTGGGATATTACCGCTAACATCCTTAATTACATTTCGAAACCCTGTAATATCACTGGACTTTGAGCCTATAGCCATCCACATCCGGACAAGAAATCTTCTGGCTTTCTCGACCGCTTCGTCTGTTTGCTCATAGCTATTTTTATATTCTTCTCTTGCCCACGGGGTAAATTTGACCAGTTGGGCCAATTCTTCCGGATGTTCTCGAATAACCCTGAATAGGTTCACGACATTACTGTCTAAGTCGTTTACCGTTTCAATGACACTCCGTTTCTTGTTAAAGAATACCGCCAATGAACCGCCATATGGTTCAAGGTACGTCATTTTTTCGTAGCCTACAGGGAAATGTGAAATTATCCAATTTGCAGTTGACCATTTACTGCCTGGATATTTTAAAACAGTGTTCATTTCATCACCTCACTATGACGCAATATTTTCATGATATGTACCTGATCTCATGCCCTTTGTGCTTAAGGATTTCATCTATCCTTGCATAAAGATGCATCTCCTTATCGTATTCCTTATCGTATATCTTCCGGGCCTTGGCGGAAAGCTCCGCGGCCATACTCTTATCCCCTATCATAGTTCTTATCAAAGCCTGTCCCAATAATCTCTTAACTGCCGGGCTCATATGAATCATCTCCTGGTTCCCAGAATCCATAATTCATAAGCTCATCAATAGTTTCTATCCAATCAGGTACTATTAAGCAATCCTCAAATTCTACCGGTAGGAATCCCCCTTGGCTTTCCCGCAATTTGTAATATAGGATTCCGTCTTTTATGTAGTAATCAGTTATATAAAGCTTATTTGTCCATCCAGCATTCGTATAGTGGAATATTGTGTAGTTACCCTGCTTTACTTCCGGATCTGGTATAGCAGCTGCCGCAGGTACAATCGCTGGTGGTTTTAATACAAACAACCAGGTCAATAATAACAAGTAAGCAAATATCAGTACCATAAGTATTTTGAATGTTTTATTCATATTGAGATCCTCCCTTTACTTTTGCTATTTTCTATGAATTCCAATGTCGGTGCCAACTTGCACTGGTTAATTATTGGAATCTCTTTATTCCACTTGGCTCCTTCCGGGCATACGCAGCGTGCAACATAGTTGTATAAATGGCCATTTACCTGTGCTGTATAATAGATTAGCCCGCTATCATCACAAAGCATGCAGTCAGGTTGAATACTAGCCTCGCCTTTCTTATGTACTATATTGCTTCCCCTTGATATAGCCATTCCACATTTGGGACAATATCTTTTGTATTGCCCATTTTTAAACTTTACTTTTTCTCCGCACTGCCTGCAGTCTATTATGCTTATTTCATCCACCTCTGGTTTAGGTATTCCCATGTTTTTGACTACACCGCCTATAGGTTCCATAGCATTATCCTCCTAACCAGTATTCCATTAAATTCAGCTTCTCAAATGCTGCCTTCCTGACCTGAAGTGAGTAACTGAAGCCGTTAAGTAATGAAGCAATTTCCATATCACTTGCATTAGGGTTTTTGTTAATAAATTTCTTGTATTGACTGTCTAAGTAAATACAAGCGGCCTCAACTTCCGCTTCTGTTGGAACATCTGAAACCGGTTGCGATTTATCCTCCGGTTCTTTGCCCTTCCCCATTTGCCTTTTAGCCTCATACTCCTTATATTGTTCAATAGTCTTTATCCCCAGGTTTGTCCAATTGTTTATAATGCCTTCAGTGTAACGAAGGTTGTATATGTTTGAAAGTACAGTAATACGCATAGCTTCTATGATTAAGTCAGCACTTATACCGTCATCCAAATACGATAGAAGTAGTTGAGCTTGTGCCGGCACAGCCTTGATTCCGAAATTCCCCGTATAAAAATCCATGACTTTTTTACATTCAGCAATATGATCATCATTGTCTTGTTTAGTATAGTCTTGTCTATTTAATGTGCTGCTGCTGTGCCCGCTTTGTGTATCGCCTTGTGACTGCTGCTGTGTCCGCTCTGTGCCTGTTTTTTGACACTCAGGCATTACTGTGCCTATTATCTGACTTTCAAAACTAATTATTTTGTACTTGCCCGCTTTGTTTGAAATACCTTTTTTATACTTAACCCTGCCCCGTTGTATTAGTCCGTTCCTTGCCCTGTCCAATCCCTGCCTCGATAACCCCGTCAATGACTGAAGGGTTAGATTGGCTACTGTAAATTCATCAGCCCAGCATGATATATTGTTTATGTGCATCAAAGCATACCATAAAGCAATTTCACCTGTCGGCAATGTATTGTACTTGAGCCAATCATTGAAAGCATTGATTTCATTAATGTATTTCATATTATCTCTCCCGTCACTCAGACGTTAGTGTAAACTAAGTTACACTTATTTTATATTGAAACATGCTATTTATCGGGGTTTCAAGGTTTTTTATTATAAAAAAACAATGACCCCCCTTTTTCTGGTATAATTGAGTCTGCGACA
>JBLNDG010000140.1:0-24520 GCA_050261415.1 Caulobacteraceae bacterium
TCTCAAATTCCCATAGGATTAAATTAGCGCCGTCTTAATTAATGTGAGAAAAAGGATGCCAATTTTCCCAATTTAAAATGCTAATCTACAATAAGCAAAGCTGAATCAATTATTTCATTAATTGCTAGGGGAATAGATGTTAGGGAAGTAGCAAAGAAGAAGCACTTTAAGGAATTGCAGGACATGGCAAATTACATGAAGCCAAAAGGCTATAATTGGAGCAGTTCGGAAAAAAATTATGTCCTGATACCACAGGAAAAAACAGTATCTACCAGCACTCATTCATCACCAGAAATACCTATTAAGGAAGAAGGTCAGGAATTGATGAGAACCAATGAAATCAATACAATTTTTAATAGGAAAAATGATGGTGGTTGTGAGTGCCTTGATAGATACGGTGCTATTCTTAAGCTGCTTGAGGAAAAGAAGGATAGGCTTGCTGAACTTCTAAATGAAGAAGCCAACAAAGGGGAAATTACGAGATATATACTTCATGGTGATGCTAAAACAAAATCATTGAAAATTAATGAGACTTTGGACAACTTAATATACGATTTTAGCGAAGAAAGAAACATATCGCAAAAAGATATAATTCAGACTGCATTAGTTGAGTTTTTTAGAAAGTATGGATATAAGCAAGAGCTTAGAGCCAGTTTAAAAATTTAATACAAATATTATTTGAATTATGGTATTTCTGGTTGTGATTTGGTAAAATTAAATGAAAGAGGGAGTGTGCAGAACATGGAAGATAAAATGTTTGAGTTAATGACAAAATTGTATAGTGAGTTTTCCGAATTCAGGAAAGATATGAACGAGTTCAGGAAAGAAACAAAAGATGATATTAGCGTTCTGAAAAATGATGTTGTTAAGCTTGAAAATAAGCTTGATTCAGCCCTTGACGGGTATAAGGTTACTTTTGAAAAGCTTACAGTTCTTGAAAAGAAAGTAGATGATATCTCTACGAAGGTTGAAAAACAGGATGTTGAAATTACTGTTATAAAAGGCGGCAAGAGAACTAAGGCAGAATAACACTACTTTTTGGTTTTAAATAAAATCAGGCTTTTAAACGAGTTCTGATTTTTTTATTTACAATAATTATATTCTTTAGTATATTTATGGCGTAAGCACGGTTTACTTTAGCTTACCAGAAGTAAGCTTTCTTTTGGTAAGCTTTCAGGAAGCTGGGCTTACAAAAAGCTTACTTTAAGCAATTATGATTTTTGTAAATATTGAGAAGTCAACAATAGCAAGGCTTCTCAGGTTGGTTATATATGGTAAGGTTTCTGTTTTAGTGTGCATACTACCGGTATGATGAAGAAACTGAGATATATTACCTCAACGCACGGTATTATGATCCGAAGATAGCCAGGTTTCTGACTGAGGATACTTATAGGGGAGCAGCTAATGACCCGCTGAGTTTGAATCTATATACGTATTGCCATAATGAGCCGGTGTTATGTTTTTTACAAGGTACAATCAAAAATATCGTTAGCAGCAACAAATCGGTATAGAAAGGCAACGTCCAATAAATGGATTGTGGTCTTTTTTGCGTCTGAACAATGGTATAACCACCATTATTCAGTAATATTTTTATTTGGAATAGTTCTGCTTGACTTCTTGTGCGCACAATATTATAATTAATGTGCGCACAAGAAAAGAGGTGAATTCATGGCGCAAGGGAAAAAAGGGCGTCCGCCGTCCGATAATTCCCTAAAAGACAGAATCTTTATACGGGTAGATGACGATACAAAAGAAAAGCTTGACAAATGCACTGAAAAGCTAAATACTACTCGTTCAGATGTCGTCCGAAAGGGTATTGGAATGGTGTATGAATCCCTCGATAAAAAATAAAGGAAGCGGCGCTCTCCAACCAAGAATCACGCCACTTCCCCCATGCAACCACCTGAAAGGCAGACTGCATAAATATTCTATCATATGCGGGCCTTTCTTTCAAGGAGTTGCAAATAAAGATTGAAAGGATGAAGCATATGAAAAGCATTTTGTAAGAACTCTTTGACGGCAGTATATACCCGGATGAATTAATCATTTCAAGAGCCCCGGAGTACTATCCATTAAACAAAAAAATATCCGGCACAATGGAAATGTGGAAAAACAAGCTCTCAGAAGATGATTTTAAAGAGCTTGAGAACCTGTTGGATTTGCGCTCCCAATCGGATTCAATGCATGCTTCGGCATCGTTTATGTATGGCTTTAAGCTTGGTGCAGCTGTCATAATTGAGGTACTGAACGGAAAGGGGGGGAGCTTGTCCGTGGAGGAGATTAAATCCTGTAAGTACAATAATGATAACGACACCATTGACATTATTAAGACTGACGGTTCTAAAATGAGTGTCCTGTGTGCCGCAATTGAGGACAGTTTAAACAATACCATAACGACTCGCTCAAAGCTCGTTTGGCTCAAAGATAATGAACCATCCACCTATGCGGAACTTGTTCTGGACAGCAAAATGCAGCAGTTCTTAGACTGCATTGACAAAACACACAACGAAATAGAAAAAAGGTCAAGGAGCAATTAATACCTAAGTTTGGAGAGAATATAGCCGGCCAGATAGCAAGAGGATTTATGATGTACGACAGTTAAGCAGACAACAAGGATTGTCATGGTGGACACACGCAATAGCCATGAAGTACGCTTTGTACCTCGTGGCTTATTTGTTTTTAGCGAAGTTTTTATAGTTACAGTATAACCCCTTAACCGATTTGCCGGCAAGGGAATGTTGCTTCTCTAAAACATCCCTGTGGTAGTTGCCCTTGTGGTCTCCCGGTTTAAGAAATCACTGGTACCCTTTTTGGCTCCCTTTTAAATGAGTATTTCCAATATACCTCATAAGCATTCCGATTGAAAATGTGAGGCTAAAAATAAGCAAAATATACATTATAGGCTTCGTCATTAATCCTGTTTACAGCCGGGGATATGTCCAATATTTTTACAGCAACAAGTATTAAGCCTGATATGCCCATCGAAATAAGCAGACTGGTACATTCAGGGTGTTTTCTGGCTGTAAGCACAGCAAGATAAGAAATCCATAATACCGCACAAGTGATGACAATAATACTTATTTGCACCGGAAGGTATTTGATAACCGATATAGTTAAAAACCCTATACATATACTTAAATCCGGCCTGTTATTCATCATTATTAGTCTCCCTTTAGACAATTATTTATCCCCTATATAAAAGAACAACAGGCAATACAATTGATATTGCTGTCAGAAGTATCACCCCTATTGCTGCCATCTTGTTTTTCTTCCAGTTGTATTTGGCAAAGCTCAATGTATAAAGCGAAATTAAAAGTATAAAAGGGATAACAACATATTTCATTTATTTTTCTCCTCCGAGAATATTATCTGCGAGCTTTCAACCAATCCTCCTGTACGCCTTATGGCAAACTTTACTTCCGTAGTTATCTCTGCTTCCTTATAGTGACTATTCCAGCCGTATGCTTCCCATTCGTCTATTGTACCGAAATGCTTTACAGCCTTTTGCCCGAATTTGAATGCATCACAATTCAATTTCTGTGTTTTTTTGATTGTCCTGTCAAGACCATCCTTAACAAACCGTTCAATTGCCGCTTGCAGGACAGGCTGCAATTTCGGGTCTTCATAGTTAATCCTGCTCTGAATGGCTAATATGTCCCCTTCAAGCTGTATTTTTAGGTGTATAACCGGTTTTAGCCCCTCAAACCGTATATCAAATTCAGGACTTCTTGCCTGTCTCGTGTCAACAGGTATAATATAATCAGGGCTTTTTGGATCTTGAATTGTAAAAATTCCTATCTTGAATATTCCCTTTGCGATAGATAATAAACGGGACTCAAAGCCCGTAAGTTTTCCTACCATCCTGTCTCCGTCAAATACTGCCAAGCCTAAAATTTCTGTTTCATTCCCATCTTTTCTTGGGATGTCGCCTGCGTAATAATCACCTGCAATATTAAACTCTGTCCCCCACCTTCCTCCGTCCTCTTTAAAGTTTTCACCCTTGTTCACCGCCCCCAAAATAGCTATAGGCTGGTGGTAAGTAGATTTTATGCAATCATACAGGTCATATAGCGTCAGGTCGGTGAAGTAGCCCGATTCGTTCGCTTGTTCCATCAAATCGGCTATTTCTCTTGAAATGGTTTTCCCGATAAACGGTTTAAATGACTTTACAAATTCCTCGGCACTTCCTCTCGATATTACCACATTTGAACTGAACCTGATTGTACCACCTCTTACGATAGGTGCAATAAATTCGCCTACCATTCCGCTTCGGGCAAGCTCTTCGGAAAAGACCAGCAATTGCGTGTGCGACAAATCTATTTTTCTTGGTATGCTGGCGTTTGCCAGTTCAAGTCCGGAAAAAAACGACGGTGCATCTATTGTCAGCGTTTTATATGAAAATCCTCCTCCGGCTTGACCGCCTCCACCCATACTACTCTTTTCCCCTTCGCTTGCTGTGGACGGAAGCTGAAATGTAATCCGCCATTTGTCCGATACACCCCTATCTATACCAATAATTGACACATGCTCAACATCGTTTAATTCTACTGCATCATAACAGCCTGTGAGTGAAGTTAAAATAACTGTACATAACACTATAAATGCAAATATTCTATACATACTTTCCAGCACCCCCCTTTTTCCGTATTACAGCAACTATCAACGCTATAAAAGAGGGAAGGTAAAACAAAGCCCAGCCATATTCCATCAGATACTGTCTGTATATGCTTATGACATCCATAATCCCCCGTGGAATCATGGACAGGGAAAGAAGTATAATAGAAAAAGGAATTATTAAAGGCTTTTTATCTTTTATCCTGAACATATGGCAGTAGACAATTAATACCATGTAAAACAGAACACTCCCAGAAATAAGAGAGGTTAAGTTCCATATGAAAAGAAATATGGACTCGGTTCTTTGAAAGAAAACGCCGTAATTAATCAAAGATGACATCACATACATTGGTGCAGTGAGTTCCCTTCCAACAAAGTATGAAAATGTCAGCAAAAATGCTAAATAGGCGACTAAAACCAATATTTCTGAAATCAACAGGCTTATAAAACCTGCTTTTTTTATTTCTTTTACCCCATGAAGCGACTTTGCAATGATGGCAATGATAATCACTTCCCCGAAGGCCGAGCTTCTCATAGCCCCATGATATATTGTTTTGCCCAACCCGTACCCATATATGGGAAACAGGCGGTGAAGCTGGTAATGCTGAAACGATAATACAATTATTATTACAAAGGCAGTTATTAGTGAAAAAGCTATAAGCTTTGCGTAGCGTGCAATCGCTTCCAAACCTAAGAAGCTTAAAACAACCACAACGGCAACAAAAGCCCCTATAATGAAGGTTATGGGTGTTTTGGGAAATACATATACTTTTTGAACCTCTGCAAATTCCCTTATGCCTATAGCTGTTTCGATAAGCAGCACCGCAGCAAGTAAAAAAGAGAACGCAAAGCCCAAAAACCTACCGAATACATTATCATAAACCTCCATTATGTTATTCCCCGGATAGCGTTTTAACAAAATATAAACAAACATGAACCCCACAGCAGCAACGGCAGCAGATACCAATGTCATGTACCATTCTGCCGTACCTACTAACTTAACAGCCATCGTAGGACTTGAAAAGAACATCTTGGTACTGGTTGTTATGACTAAAAGCCATAGCGCTTCTTGAAATCCAAACTTACCTTCTTTCGTCATGTATTACCCTCATTCCCCTTTTTATTCTTCCATCTTATAGGGTTGTCTCCTGCCCTTTTCCTGTTGGGTGTATTCAAGTAATCCGGCCTCATTTTCTGCTTCCAGATAGGCTGCCTTATGAAAATATCAGGATTCACCTTGGTTTTCGGTGCAACAGGCGAAAAGAAGGGTACGCCAAAGGATTTCATATTGCAGGCAATAGCCCCGATAATTGTAATTCCTAAGGAAATTCCGTAAAATCCCAAAGTAGCTCCTAAGAAAATAAATATAAATCTGATAATTCGTATAGCTAAAGACAAGGAAATATTAGGTATACAAAAGCTCCCAAGTCCTGAAACCGCTACAATTATAATCAACGCAGGACTGACAAAGCCTGCTGCAACAGCAGCCTGACCCAAAATCAATGCCCCGATAATTCCCAATGTTTGGCCTATAACACCGGGTATCCTGATTCCCCCCTCACGTATAAGCTCAAAGGCCACTTCCATCATCAATATTTCAATTATGCTTGGAAAAGGAACATTTTCTCTTGCAGATATGATAGACGCAAGTAATGGTGTAGGAATCATCTCATCATGATAAAATGTGAGGGCAATATACATTCCCGGCAACAGCGCAGCCAGCACTACACCCAAGAATCTTATAAGCCTTAGAAATGTTCCATACTGCCAACGCAGCATTGAATCTTCGGACGTATGAAACAGATGAAAAAAAGTAACCGGAACCGAAAGGGCAAAAGGTGTACCTTCGCATATTATTACAATCTTTCCTTCCATAATAAAAGACGCTGCCCTGTCCGGTCTTTCGGTACTAATAACCTGTGGAAAAAGCATAAAAGAGTTTTCTTCTATAAGCTGCTCAATCATTCCGTCCCCTGCTATAAAATCAATATCGATATTTTTCAGCCGTTTTTTCACCTCATTAATGAGTTTCAGATTAGCTATTCCTTCCAGATATGCTACTGCACAATTAACCTTGTTCATTTTACCTACGGGCATTATCTCGGTAACAAGGTTCTCATTTTTTATTACCCTCCTTATCAATGTAAGATTTGTACGCAGGTTTTCATTAAATGCTTCCTGCGACCCTTTAACTACTGTCTCGGTTTGTGGCTTGTCAACAGGTCTCTTTTCAAAGCCCCTGCTTTCAATTAAAAGACATTCGTCACATCCGTCAATAAACAATGCTGTAAGACCGTTTAAAACTTGAGTTGTTATTTTTTCAAGCTCTTTTATCTTCGTTACCTGATTTACCGAAATGACGTTTTTTACTATATAATCCAGAGGACAGTCTCCGCTAAAGCTTCTGAAATATTCCGGGTTCATAAGCTGCGGAAGGATGAATTGGTTAATAACCGTCTTATCCACCATACCATCGACAAACACAAGGCAAGCTTCAATCTTTTGTGCAATATTGAAATCTCTTAAGATAATGTCCTGATTTTTAGGCATATTGAATTTCTGTTTTATGAATTCAATGTTTACAGTTAATTTCGGAGCAACCATATTATTTTTAGCAGTTTGTATACCAGGGCAATTTTGCTGTTTTTCCTGTTTTTTTGCCTTGTTCCATTCATCCACTGTCAAAGGCGGTTTATTAGCTGTTGTATTTTCGTCTTTGCCGCTACCACACGCTTTTTCCTCAATTTTCTGCCAATTTATTTGATTGTTCTCACGTTCAATACCCTCATTTTCATCTTCTAATAGTTCAAATTCGCCTTCTGGTTCTTTCGGTTCTTTATATGTAAAAAGGTTTTTAAAAGCCTTAAACAATCCAGCCAAATGAATCGCCACCCTTGTCACTTTATTATCTAAAGTATTGCCATTATCTTATATTCGAATACACATTTAGCCCTGATAGAACTAATAATTATGTGTCAGGTACAGAACAAAAGAACATATTAAGGTAATTATTTACAATTAATACACTTTCTGATAGTATTGTGTCAGGGGGTGTATTATTTTGGCGAGGGATTAGAGAGAAGAGTATAAGGGTGGAATATATCATGTAATAGCAAGAGGAAACAACAAGGAATACATATTCAAAGAGAGCATAGATAAGGGATATTTGCTAAAGCTCTTTAAAGACAATATGGAGGGTATGAATTACAAGCTTTATGGATATGTGCTAATGGATAACCACTACCACCTGATTCTGCAAGTCTTTGGAAAAAAGCTGCAGGAGATAATGCATCAGGTAAACAATAAATACAGTAAATACTTCAATTATAAATATAAAAGAGTAGGACATGTATTTCAAGGAAGATACAAAGCGATATTGGTACAGGATGAGAGGTATTTATTAAGTTTGGTCAGATATATACACCAAAATCCGATAAAAGCGGGGATGTGTAAAACAATCGAAGAATACAAGTGGAGCAGTGATATATTTTATAGAGCAGGCAGAAATGGGTTTATATGTACCGATGTATTATTGGACATGCTTTCAAGTGATAGAAAAGAAGCTATAAATAAATATAGAGAATATATGCAGCAGGAAGAAGAGACAGACTATGATAATATAAAGGTATTGGGAGAAGAAGCATACCAGATAATGTGCAGCACAAGGACAAGGATAGAACAGAAAAAAAGGCTGGATGAAATATTGATAGATCAAGGGCTGAGCCAGGAACAGTATGAATTGGTGAAGCAAGGAAGTAGGAGAAGAGATTTGACGGAATATAAGGTGAATTATGCTAGAGAAGCAATAAAGTTAAACTATACACACAAAGAGATAGGGACAAATATATGCGTTTCAGACGCAGCAGTAAGGAATCTGTTAAACAGATTTAAATAAGTTCTTATGTTCTGTACCTGACACCATTAATGGAAAGGACGCTGTCCTTTCCATTATGAGAGGAAGGGAAGATTATTTAATTTTCCCTCCTACTTGATTATACTTGATTATATTATACCGTTAATCCCCGTAACTTCAACACCTGCAGATCTGAGCCTGCTTATGAATGGATTTATTCCTGCGCAATCACTGGCGATATGGCCGGTCACAATAAGATTGCCCTTATTTTCTTTTTTTAGCCTTACATAATCAGGATAAGCAATGTGAATATATATTACTGTATTTATTCCTGATTCATAGCAAGTATTTGCAACGTCATATCCGCCATTTGTATAAGCTCCGTGGGCGACCAGCGTTTTTCCCGCTTTACTGCTCTCATTGCCTGCCAATATTTCGATTTTTGTTCTTGCCCTTTTAAAATCAGGAATTTGGTATAGGCCTTCCACTATTTCGGTTAATGCCGCATCGGGATTTTTCACCAAAACCTCATCAACTGCATTCTGCATCAGGTTTCTTCCTATTTCATCAAGAGGCTGATGGATATTCATCAGTGGCATATCAAGAAGCTTTGCCACTGATACGACATCATCATAGTTCTTTGAACCGGCGGCTATCCTGAGAGAATCATATTTCTCTGCAACGGCTTTTTTTGCCGATTCCTCAGGTACTCCGGCCCTCATCATAATGCCTATGGTATCTTTAAATACATTGAACCCTTTGGTTGAAGCAGCCAGGGGATGATGGGCTATAACCGCGTCATAGCCCAGGTTTTTGGCCATATAAATGTCGGAATTGCTGATGTCAATGCCGAATAATACTTTTTTTATGTTGCTGCCTTCAATATATATTTCCGAATCATCCGGTATATGGTTGAAGCCGGACATTTCAAGAGCCAGATTCATTATATCCGTTGTATTCATTTTATCATCTCCTATTATGACAGGCCACTGAATGGCCGTTTCCTATATCAATCAGTTCAGGTTCGGTTTCTTCGCATACAGCTGTTTTCTGCGAACATCTCTTATAAAATCTGCAGCCTCTTGGAATATCGATTGGGCTGGGAACATCGCCTTCAAGTTTTACGCGTGTACGCTTTACTTCGGGATTGGGAACCGGTATTGCCGAAAGAAGCGCTGCTGTATAAGGATGCAGAGGGTTCATGAATAATTCCTTCTTTGAAGCCATTTCAACTATTTTCCCAAGATACATGACTGCAAGGGTGTCACTGATATGCTTTTCCACAGCCATGTTGTGAGCTATGAATATATATGTAAGATTGAACTTGGCCTGAATATCCTGGAGCAAATTTATTATCTGGGCTTGTATGGATACATCCAATGCCGATACTGCTTCGTCGCATATAATGAGCTTCGGGTTGCAGGCGAGAGCTCTCGCAATACCTATCCTCTGTCTCTGTCCTCCGCTGAACTCGTTGGGGTATCTGTAATAATACCGGCTGTTGAGGCCTACTTCATTAAGAAGGTTAAATATGATTTCCTGTTTTTCCTTGCCTTTTGCGATTTTGTGTATGTCAATAGCCCTACCTATTATCTCGCCGGCTGTAAGTCTTGGATTTAAAGACGCATAGGGGTCCTGGAATATTATCTGCATATCCTTCCTTTTTCTTCGCAGGGACTCCTTATCCAGGCTTGTAAAATCCTGTCCGTCTACGATTATTTTACCTGATGTGGGTTCATACAGCCTTAGAATTGTTCTGCCGATTGTGGATTTACCACAGCCGGATTCGCCGACAAGGCCCAGTGTTTCTCCGTTTCTCACATTAAAGGATACTCCGTCAACGGCTTTCACATAATTAACTGTTTTTGAAAAGAATCCTTTTTTTATGGGGAAGTATTTTTTTAAATCCTCCACTTGGAGCAAATATTCCATCTAATCACGCTCCTTATCTGAATATAAGAAGCACCGGACTGAGCGGCCGCCGATATCAGCCAGGGAGGGCTCCTTCGTACGGCATATTTCCTTTGACTCGCTGCACCTTGAAGCAAACCTGCAGCCTGTAAAGTGCTCCATGAGGTTTGGAAGAGTGCCTGCTATGGATTTCAGCCTCTTTTCCTCACTGTCGATCTTTGGTATTGAGTCCATAAGTCCCTTGGTATAAGGATGCAGAGGTGAAGAAAAAAGGCTCCGTATACCGGCATATTCCATTATTTTGCCTGCATACATTACGATGACTTTATCTGCTACACCGGCTACCACGCCAAGGTCATGGGTTATTATCATGACAGACATATTGAACCTGCTCTTTATATCCGATATAAGCTCAAGAATCTGTGCTTGAATGGTAACATCCAGGGCCGTGGTAGGCTCATCCGCTATGAGCAGATCAGGCTGGCAGGATAGGGCCATGGCTATCATGACCCTCTGCCTCATGCCTCCGCTCATCTGATGAGGATAATCGGCTATCCTCTTTTCGGGGGAAGGGATTCCTACAAGCTTAAGCATTTCAATAGTCTTGTCACGGGCCTCTTTTTTGGAGGACTTCTGATGAAGCATTATAGACTCCATTATCTGGTTGCCTACTGTAAACAGGGGGTTAAGAGAGGTCATGGGATCCTGGAATATCATTGCTATCTTGTTGCCCCTGATTTTTTGCATTTCCTGTTCCTTCTTGGAAAGTATATCCTCACCGTTAAAAAGTATGGTACCCTCTTTTATCTTTCCCGGAGGATCAGGTATGAGCCTCATTATGGAGCGGGCAGTAACGCTTTTGCCGCTGCCAGACTCCCCTACTATCCCCAGGGTTTCGCCTTTTCCTATTGAGAAGCTTACTCCATCGACTGCGGGTAATACTCCGTCTACTGTATAGAAATATGTTTTCAAATCCTTTACTTCAAGGAGTGCACTCATAATAACATCACCTATTCTCTGTAAGCTTTAGTAAGCCTGAATTCACCATTTGCCTCAAAGGCTATATCCTTTATATCCTTTCTTGCTGCCAGAACCACGCTTTCATGGAACATCGGCACCCATGCGACGTCGTTTGTAAACTTTATGTTTGCTTCCCTAAGGTATCCTTCCCTTTCCTTCTGGTCTACAGTAACTCTTGTCTTCATAATCAGCTCATCCATTTCAGGCTTGTTGTATCTTGCGTAGTTGGAAGCGCCTATATTTTTCGAGTAGAACATCGGATAAAGCAGCTCTTCTCCGTCACCTGTCACATTCATCCAGCCGTTCAGGTACATATCCTGTTTTCCTGATTTGACATATGCAAGGAAGGATGCCCAGTCAATAACATTAAGCTCTACATTAATACCGATTTCCTTAAGCTGGGCCTGTATAAACGGAGCCATTTTCATGTAAACATCGGTATTTCCTACGGTAAGTGTTGTATTGAAGCCATTGGGGTAGCCTGCTTCACTGAGAAGCTGCTTTGCCTTGGTCAGGTCATAATCATATCCGTGCTGTTCAACTTCTTCATTGTAGCCTATGAGCTTCGGGCCTATTATACCTCTGGACTTATAGGCAAGCCCGTTTAGAGTGCTTATGTATGAATCCCTGTCAATAGCATAGGATATGGCTTGTCGTACCTTCAAATTGTCAAAGGGTTTTTTCTCAAAGTTGAAGCCTATATATCTTGTCGGATTCCCTTGAATTTGCGTAATCACTATATCCGGATTGTTCTTTAATCTATCCAGGTGCTCCGGCGGCACGTTAACCATGAAATCCGCTTCGCCGTTTTCTACCATTGTTACTGCAGTAGCCATTTCAGGAACAACCTTGTATATGATGTTGTCGAACTTTGGTGCGCCCTGCCAGTAGTTCTCATTCTTTACAAGCTCTATATGATCTCCGGATACCCATTCCTTGAATATATAAGGGCCGGTACCGGCATTTGTGGCATCGCGGTTTATATCACCGGCTTTGTCAGCAGCCGGATTTACTATTGAAAGATTGTCGTGGGCCAGTGCTGTAAGCATTATTCCGTATGGTTCCTTGGTATGAAGTACTACAGTGTATTCGTCGGGAGTCTCTATTTTATCAACTGATTTCAACAGGCTTGCCCTCGGTGAAGCGGTTTTTGGATCAAGTATTTTCTCAAAGGTATATTTGACCGCTTCCGAGGTAAATGGAGAGCCATCCTGGAATTTTATATCCTTTTTCAGCTTGATAATCCAAGTGTTTTCATCAGGGTTCTCAAAGGATTCCGCAAGCAGGGGTTTAACTTTGCCGGTCTGGGGATCCTTCATGAACAATGTTTCATATATGCTTCGCAGTACATTGCTGGACGCTGAGTCATTTGTAATTATGGGAGATACTCCTACGGCATCAGTCATTGATACGTAGGTCAGGGTTTGTTTTTTGACTTCCTGCGGCTGTTCCTTTACCTCCCCTGTTGCTGATGTGCTTGGAGCTCCGCAGCCTGCCAATACTGAGGCTGTGAAGACAAACATAACCAATGCAGCTAAAACTCTTTTTTTCATTTTTACTCTCCTCCTCATTTATTTGAATCATTATTAAGCAATTATTTATTGCTGTTCTACATCGTATTTTTAAGATTAGGGTCTAAAGCGTCCCTGAGGCCATCACCAATGGAATTGAAGCCGAAAACAACGATTATAATGGCAAATCCGGGTATCAAGGTAAGGTGTGGAGCCTGGTATATGAAATTCCTTCCGGTAGCTGTCATGGCGCCCCATTCCGCCGACGGGGGCTGGGCTCCGAGCCCCAGGAAACTCAGTGTGGCTGCCGATAGTATCGCTGTGGCCAGTCTCATAGTTGCATATACTATTATTGGCGATATGCAATTTGGGAGTATTTCACGGAATATTATATTCATGTCTGTTTCACCAAGGGCTTTTGCAGCTGTAACATAATCCATTTCCTTGATATAAAGGACTGTACTTCTTACAACCCTGGCCAGGGTAGGAACAGACCATATACCTATCGCAATTATTACATTTATTATGCCGGGACCCAGTATTGACACTATTGCAAGTGCCAGCAGCACACCGGGAAAGGCAAGCAGTATATCTATTATTCTCATGATAATACCGTCCAGCTTTGGATAATAACCCGCCGATAATCCGAGTATCACTCCGAAAACAAGGCCAAAGGCAACCGACGAGAATCCTACCAGCAGGGAAATTCTTGCGCCGTAAATGAGCCTGCTCAAAAGATCCCTTCCATACTCATCTGTACCAAGAATATGACCTGGTGCGCCGACTTTAAAGAGCCTGATCCCAAGATCCTGCTTGTAAGGATCATAAGGTGCAATAATTGGGGCGAAAATAGCTACAGCTATTACTGCTGTTATTATCACAAGGCCTGTCATAGCCATTTTGCTTCTCTTTATCCTTTTCCACAGCTCCCGCAGCGGATTTCGTGCGTCATGCTCAAGGACAGTGTTTTTTTCAGCTTGTTGTAAACCGCATTCACTCATATCAGCACCTCCATTACTTGTAGGATATCCTGGGGTCTATTACGGCATATAGTATGTCGGTCAGCAGGTTTATAAGAACAAATGTACTTGCAACTACCAATACCGTGCCCTGAACCATTGGGAAATCCCTTGCACCGATAGCCTGAACCATAAGCCTTCCTATACCGTTTATTGCAAATACGGATTCAACAACTACCGTTCCGCCCAGGAGGGAACCGAAGTTGACACCGATAACTGTAATAATAGGAATCATGGCGTTTTTCAGGGCATGCTTCAGTATAACGATTTTTTCATTAAGACCTTTGGCCCTTGCAGTATGTATATAATCCTGATGGATGATTTCAAGCACCGATGAACGGGTCATCCTTGCTATCATTGCGGCTGAGTTGAAGCCAAGGGTAGCTGCCGGCAGGATCATGGAGACAAAACCTTTCCAGGTCCAGATCTGTCCGTTGAAGCCTGATATATTGAGCAATTTAAGTTTTACGCAAAATACTATTATAAGAAGCAGACCTATCCAGAAGGTAGGGGCGGATATCCCCAGTGTAGCAATGGACATACTCAAATAATCAAACCATGAGTTCTGCTTTATCGCTGCTATTATGCCTGCACATACTCCGATGATGGCTGCAATCAGCACGCTGAAAATTGCCAGATTGAAAGTATTTGCATATCTTGTCTTAATAGCCTCCGATACTGCCTGACCCGTCTGAAAAGAGTATCCCAGGTCACCCTTCAGTACGCCGGATATGTATCTGAAGTACTGCTCATGCATAGGCCTGTCTAATCCAAGCTTGACTCTTATATTGGAGATTTCTTCTGCTGTGGCGGTCGGACCTCCGATGACCTCTGCAGCATCTCCCGGTATAAGGTAAATCATTAAGAATACGACAACGGATACTCCAATCAGAACGGGGATAAGTTGTAAGAGCCTTTTAATAATGTAGTTGAACAAAATATCCCACCTTCACAATAAATTTTGGTTGTCACAACCAGGTAAGAAACAGAATACACCTCCTCGATAAATAATTGTTTTATCCTTATTTAAATTGGATACAAAAAAAATTGAATATGTAAAAAATTCTTACAATAAAAAAGCTAAGAAAATACCTCCATATGAATATTTATTCATGTGGAGGTGGCGTGGCATCCCTTCACTCTGTTGTATATGTATAAAATTGAATTCTGTTAAATAATAATCCACTGATATTGTATAATAAAATAGCACAGACCCTATTAAAAGTCAAACTCCGAATAGTCAAAATTGTCTGATTCGCTGAATTGGCGGGAGCCCTACGGATATAAAGGTTAATCGGCGTCTGGTGTGCGCAATGGATTAACAAATGTATTTAAATTTAGAACAAGTTTTTCAAAATGAAAGTTAAATGCCTCTATATACATATAATAAACTGCATTATGTAAGTTGGTAATTTCAATAATACTGCAAAAATAAATGATATAATAGAAAAGTGAAAGCGGCATATTACAGTATGTACACAGTAGAAGCTTTTGTATGGGGCTCAATTATTGTAAAAAGGAAGGAAGGTGTGTCGATGAAATTTAAGAATATGGACGAGATAGATCAGCAGATCCTCGGATTGTTGTCCCAAAATTCAAGGATGTCTTATATCGATATCGGTAAGAAGGTAAATTTGTCTAGAGTAGCTGTAAAAGGTCGCATAGATGCTATGGAAAAGGAGGGTATAATAGAGCAGTACAGTATTATTATCAACCCCCAAAAGGTTGGACGGACTGTATCGGCATTCTTCGACATAGAGGTTGAACCCAAACACTTCTATGAAATAGCGGCAGAATTGGCTGCCAAGGAGCAGGTGACGGATATCTACCAGATGACCGGCTCATCCAAGCTGCATGTCCACGCTGTTATGGAGTTGAACGAGGATCTGGAAAAATTCCTGCGGGAAGAGATATATGTGATGCCTGGGATTGTCAGTATAGAGAGCAATCTTATAATATCAAGGATAAAGACCAGGAAGGGTATCAGAGTATGATTAAATTAAGTGGGGGTATTTTTTAGTGCGGAAATTAATTGAGCTTTTTATGGTATTTTTTAAGATAGGCGCTTTTACCATAGGCGGGGGTTACGCTATGGTTCCTATTATCCAGGAGGAGGTATGCAGTAAAAAGAAATGGTCGTCGGACGAAGAATTTCTTGATATAATAGCAATTGCGCAATCGCTGCCCGGTGTCTTGGCGGTAAATACAGCATCAATACTCGGGTACAAGCTGTTCGGCATTCCCGGTGTTTTGGCTGCAGTTCTGGGTGCGGTCCTGCCGTCTTTTTTAATAATTCTTTTTATAGCAATGTTCTTTACACAGTTTGCACAGTACCATATGACTGAGCTGGTTTTTAAGGGGGTACGCCCTGCAGTGGCTTCGCTTATGGCTTTTTCAGTCATTAAGCTTGGCAAGAAGGTTGGGATATCCAAGTTTAATATTGCTATGGGATTATTTGTTATAGCGCTATTGGTGTTTAAGGTGCATCCAATCCTAATAATCATAATTGCAGGAAGTACTGGTATAGTTGCCGAGTATTGGGGAGGTAGAAGCAATGCTAGAGCTGATAATTGAAATATTTGTTACCTTTCTTAAGATCGGTGCATTTACCTTCGGCGGCGGATATGCAATGATACCATTCATACAGACTGAAATAATTGATATACATGAATGGCTGACTGCCAAAGAATTCATAGATATACTGGCAATTGCAGAGATGACTCCGGGACCTATAGCTGTCAATTCATCCACCTTTGTAGGCTACAAGATAGCAGGTTTCTGGGGTTCACTGGCAGGCACCGTAGGGGTTATCCTGGTATGCACAATACTATCTGCCATTGCAGGCAAGTATTTCTTCAAATTCAAGAATAACAAGACTTTAAAGGCGTTGTTCAAGGGAATCAGGCCCGCTGTTATAGTACTAATAGGGTCATCTGTCTTTTCTATAGGGAAAGTGGCACTGCTGGATATAAAGAGTATTTTCATATGTCTGGGTATCTTTTTTGCTCTTTTCAAATTCAAGCTTAACCCGATACTTGCCGTAGTATTGTCGGGTATTATGGGAATAGTGCTGTTCTATTAAAAAAATGGTATTGTGAAGGATAGCTGCTGCAAATCAGGTGTAGCATAATATGGCACCATAGCCAAGGAAGGCGGATGCCTTCCTTCTTACTTTTCAAACCAGATCGAGTGCTCGCTTTCCACCTGAAAGCCGCTCTTGAGATATAATTCTACCTCCCTGGTATCTCATCACAAGGTTCCTGTATGTCTCCTTAAAACCGCTTTTCTCCACAGCAGGTATCATATAATACCTGTCATGCATTATGCCAAACTTGAACCTGGCTTTGATGCCCGAACAGTAGTTGAAAGCCTTGGAAAGCAGCAATCCGAGCTTATCAATGTCTTTTCCCTTAATGTTGATGCTGACAAGAAATATCTCCCATCGCACTTCTGCATCCTTGGACATTACTCCCAAGGTTCCAATAAGCTTATTATCCTCCCAAAGTGAAAAGCAGCTGTTGCCATAATCAAAGACGACTCCTCCATAGAACCTGATCATTTCTTCATAGCTATCATAGTTGTTCTTATAATCGTGGGTTATGTGCCAGTCTGTCAACTTGTCAACTTATTGATATCAAGACCCTAGGAGAAGAAGTCTTCTAGGGTTTCTGTTTTCAAAAAAGCTCACAATATGGTATAATATGGTATATGTTGTTGCATTGCATTGTATATGTAGTCCGGTGGGGGGATGATTGGTTTGGTCAGACCTTGGAGGGAAGAAATTAAAGGTGGATACTATCACGTAATTGCCAGAGGCAATAATCGCGAATACATATTCAATAGGGATATAGACAAAGGTTATTTTCTGAAGCTTCTTTGCGAAAGCAGGCAGACAATGCACTATAAGCTGATTGGATATGTATTAATGGACAATCATTACCACTTGCTGATTCAAACAATGGATATAAAGCTTCAAAAGATAATGCACCAGGTAAACAATAAATATAGTAAGTATTTCAACGCTATGTACGAAAGATGCGGGCATGTTTTTCAGGGGAGGTATAAAGCATCACTTATTCGGGATGACCGGTACCTGATAAAGGTATTGGCATATATACACCAAAACCCGGTTAAAGCAGGCATATGTAAAAAGGTTGAGGATTATAAATGGAGCAGTGACAAGTTATATAGGAAAAAGCTAAATGGTTTTATAGAAACAAGAACAATAAATGAAATGATAGAAAAAGGATTTAAGGAAAGTAAGAAGACATATAAGGAAATAATGGATGAAATCGAAGAGACGGAGTATGAGAATCTAAATGAAATTGGAGAAAAAGCATATGAGATAATGATGAAGAGTAGTATAATTACCGAAAAAAGACCAAGCCTGAATGAGATACTGACAGAAATAGCAGCGGATTCCAATATAGAAAAGTTGATAATAAAAGGTACGAGAGAAAGCAAGTATAAGGAATATAAGCTGAAGTATGCCGAGAAAGCACAGGGATATGGATATACCTTAAGGGAAATAGGCTCTTATATAGGGCAGTCGGGTAATTCAATCTGGAAGCTGCTGCATAGACACTAAGTTGATAAGTTGACAGACTGTCACCTTATTATTTACAAATTACAATGCCGTTGCAATAGATTTGATACCCTGCAACCTTTGCGTTATCAGCAGACGCTGTCCATGTCAAAGAAACAGAGGACCCTTTTACGGCAGTTACTTTAAGCCCGGATGGGGCAGTAGGTGCTTGTGTATCATTCAATGTAGCTACGCTTAGTGATGGGCTGTTTTTGGATAGATTCCCAGAAACGTCGTATGCTCTTACCGTATAGGTGTAGCTTTTCCCGGGGATCAGGCCCTTGTTACAGTAGCTTGTCTTGCTTGTTGTGCCGATTTTAATTCCGTCACGGATGATATCATAGCCCTTAACGTTAACGTTATCAGAAGCGGGCTGCCATGTCAGATTCACTTCTGTCACAGTGATGGAAGAAGGTTTTAGTCCGCTTGGTGCTGATGGTGCTGTTTTGTCCGGCACGGTACCGGAAGAGATAAGGCTGCTTTCTGATATATTTCCGGCAGCATCATATGCTCTTATGGCATATGCATATTTCCTGCCCGGGACCAGATCTTTATTTGTATAAGTTGTTTTTGTGGTAGAAACTATTTTCTTACCATCCCTATACACCTGGTAGCCCTTTACTTTTGTGTTGTCATATGAGCTTGTCCAACTCAGTGAAATGGTTGTATATGTCCTATTGGTAGCTATTAATTCTTCCGGGGCAGTGGGAGCTTGGGTATCGTGTGCTGTTGCTGCCATACTTGTCTGGCAAAGCATAGAGAATATAATTAGTAAAGCAATCCCGCACCGTACAATGAACTTTGAACTTTTCATAACAACCCTCCTAAATTACCATTATTAACAAATTATATCATAATATACCAATATATGTAAATATATTAATGCAATATGTCGCTTTTAAAAGTCTGGCAATGGGCCGGTGTCGAAAACATAACATAATATATTGCGGTTTTCATGGGTGTATGATTGTAAATGTGAGGCGCTTATGAACATATACAATCTCATTTGAATATAATGGAGTACAATTTATGAAAAAAGGAGATTGTGCTATGTACCCCGTATATCCATACTACGGATGCAAATTCAAATGGGTCTCCGAGCCGGTCACATTCCCGCCCCAACACCAGAAAAAGCAGCCCGGAATTGAATCGATCGTGGTTCCAATCTGCTACCAAAGGCGCTGTTGTAACCTTTACCAGGTCGTTATCGTTATCACTGGTTGATAAGGGTATCAGGGTGAATGCGGTGGCGCCCGGCCCTATATGGACACCAGTGATACCGTCAAGCTTTTCAGTAAAAGAGGTAATGTCCTTCGGACCGGATGTACCTATGAAACGCGCTGGGCAACCTTTTGAACTGGCACCGGCTTATGTGTATTTGGCTTCCGACGACTCCGGCTATGTTTCGGGGCAGGTAATACATGTGAATGGCGGAGCAATGGTAGAATCATAAAACGCGGGAACCGAATGGTATGTATACCGAAGCATATGCCCTGTTATACATACCATTTGCTTCTATAGCCACTTATGTAATAAAGCCGCAATGTGCTATAATTTGAAGAGTTATGAAATACTTGTCTATTTTTTATTCTCAGAACGGGAATGATGTTTTATAATAGAATACATAGCGAAAGAATTTTGGGAGGTACCAATGAGTTATCTAGATAAGCTGAACAATGAGCAGAGAGAGGCAGTTTTACATACTGAGGGACCTTTACTTATACTTGCAGGGGCGGGCTCCGGAAAGACAAGGGTTCTGACCCACAGAATAGCGTACATTATAGAAGAGAAGGGTGTGTACCCTTCAAACATACTTGCAATAACCTTTACAAATAAGGCTGCAAAGGAAATGAAAGAGAGAGTCCAGGGACTTATAGGCTGTACGGATGACATGTGGATATCAACCTTCCACTCAGCCTGTGTCAGGATATTGAGGAAAAACATTGAGAAGCTCAATGACTATAAGAAGAACTTTGTCATATTTGATTCGAAGGACCAGGAGTCTCTTGTAAAGGAATGCCTAAAAGAGCTGAACCTAAATGAGAAAAACTTCCCTTTCAGGACAGTTTCTTCTGTGATATCCGGAGCAAAGGACATGCTCCTGTCGCCGGAAAAATTCTTTGACAGGAACATGCATGACATAAAGACGCGTAAGTATGCGGACATATATATGCTGTACCAGAAGAAACTCAAGAAAAACAATGCCCTGGACTTTGACGATATTTTGTACAAGACTATTGAGCTGTTTGAGCTTAACCCTGATATACTGCAGTATTACCAGAACAAGTTTAAATATATTATGGTTGATGAATACCAGGACACCAACTTCTGCCAGTACCGCCTGATCAGCCTTCTTGCGAAGCAGCACAAGAACCTTTGCGTAGTCGGCGATGACGACCAGTCGATTTACTCCTGGCGGGGAGCAGATATAGGGAACATACTGAATTTTGAAAAGGATTTTCCCGGAGCAAAGGTGATAAAGCTCGAGCAGAACTACCGCTCGACCCAGACTATTCTCGACGCTGCAAACTCTGTAATCAAGAATAATTTTGCAAGAAAAAGCAAGAGGCTGTGGACAGAAAACGAGCAGGGGCGGTCGATTATATTCTATAACGCGCTTGACGAATGGGGAGAAGCCAACTTCATAATGTCGGAGATTGAAAGGACTGCTGCTGAAGAAGGCAGGACTATGAACGACTTTGCCATATTATACAGAACTAATGCCCAGTCCCGTGTACTTGAGGAAGCTTGCATGGCCCACGGGATACCGTACAAAATTGTCGGGGGCTTCAAATTCTACGATAGGAAGGAAGTCAAGGACATAATTGCTTATCTCAGGGTTATTCAGAACCCTGCCGAGGATTTGAGCCTTAAGCGTATAATAAATGTTCCCAAACGCGGAATCGGGAATTCTACGCTGGATGCAATTACAGAGTATGCGAGAACTACCGGGGATTCTTTATTCGGCGCCCTTCTTGAGGTTGACAGCATACAAGGGGTAAGCACCAAAGCGAAGAAAGGAATCAAGGATTTTGTCAGAATAATGAGCGACCTCATGGGTGTTGCCGATACCGAAAGTGTGTCAAAACTTGTAAAGGAAGTGCTGGAACATAGCGGTTACCTCGATGAGCTGGAAAAAGAGGTTGACGAGGATTCGCAGTCAAGA
Source organism: Caulobacteraceae bacterium (assembly GCA_050261415.1). Classification (GTDB taxonomy): domain Bacteria; phylum Bacillota; class Clostridia; order Lutisporales; family Lutisporaceae; genus JBLNDG01. Next base: position 21,680 of record JBLNDG010000140.1, read on the forward strand.
GCTGAAAATATCAAGGAGCTGCTTTCTGCTACCCTGGAATTTGAAGAGAAGAATGAAGCAGCAACCTTAGCCGATTTTCTGGAGCAGATGGCGCTGATGTCCGATATTGATACAGTGGAAGAGGGAAGGGAATCAATTATAATGATGACCCTCCACAGTGCAAAAGGACTTGAATACCCTTATGTTTTCCTTTCCGGAATGGAAGAGGGGATATTCCCGAGCCAGCGTTCCTACTTTGAAGAAAAGCAGATGGAAGAGGAGAGAAGGCTTATGTATGTAGGGATAACCCGTGCAAAGGAAAGGCTTTATCTCACTGCAGCATTTGAAAGGACGATATTTGGCAATACTACGTACAACACCGTTTCACAGTTTGTAAAGGAAATACCGAAAGAACTCGTGGTGAAGGTATAACGGAATAAGGAGGGGTGCCGTATGAATATAGAACAGCTCACCAAAAGGGTGGACGAACTGACAAAGCTTATAAACAAATATAATTATTCATATTATGTGCTGGATAAGCCCGAAGTAAGCGATTATGAGTTTGATTTGCTTATGAGGGAGCTTATCGAGCTTGAAACTACATTCCCAGGGCTCAAACGGGCTGATTCACCCACTCAGAGAGTCGGGGGAGAAATATTGGCCGGTTTTGGTGAAGTAGTTCACAGGACCCCAAAGCTAAGCCTCGGCAATGTATTTGATGAGAATGACATAAGGGATTTTGATGCGAGAGTAAGAAAAGTGGTCGGGGATAATGTGGAATATGTCCTTGAACTGAAAATAGACGGTCTGACGGTAGTATTGAATTATGAGGACGGAAGCTTCATCCAGGGTGCAACAAGGGGAGACGGCGTTAAAGGGGAAGACATAACGGCCAATCTGAAGACGGTAAAATCAATACCCTTATCCCTGCAGGAGGATGTAACCGTTGAGGTCCGGGGAGAAGTCTTCATGCCCAAGAAGGCTTTTGAAGAATTGAACATAAGAAGAGAAGAACAGGAGGAACCTCTTTTTGCAAATCCAAGGAATGCTGCAGCAGGGTCATTGAGACAGCTTGATACAAGGGTAACTGCAGAAAGGCCTCTAGATATATTTGTATTCAATTTGGAAAACATAGAGGAAAAAGACTTTGAGACTCATGTTGAAGCGCTTGAATACCTAAAATCAATAGGCTTCAAAATCAGTCCTTTTATAAGTGTTCATAAGACCAGTGGCGAATTAGTAGAGAAATGCAGCTACTGGGCTGACAAAAGGGGAGAACTGCCCTTTGAAATAGATGGGTTGGTAATAAAGGTCAACAGTCTGGAACAGAGAGAAATACTGGGAACTACTGCAAAAACCCCAAGATGGGCTGCTGCATATAAATTCCCACCCGAAACAAAGCGGACCAAGCTAAAGGACATAGTAGTACAAGTGGGAAGGACAGGAGCTTTAACACCTACTGCCGAGCTCGAACCGGTGCGGCTTGCAGGGTCGGTAATAAGCAGAGCGACCTTACATAACGAAGATTATATAAAGGAAAAGGACATAAGGATTGGAGATACAGTTATCGTAAAGAAGGCTGGGGATGTAATACCCGAGGTCGTGGAAGTGGCAAAGGAAGAAAGGGATGGAAGCGAGAAAGCTTTTGAAATGCCTGCTAAGTGTCCGGTTTGCCAGGCTGACACCATCAGGGAACCGGGGGAGGCTGTTACAAAGTGCACCAACGCATCCTGCCCGGCTCAGCTTAAGCGGTCATTATTCCATTTTGTATCAAGGGATGCAATGAATATTGAAGGTTTAGGCCCACAGATTATTACCATGCTTATGGAAAAGGGATTTGTAAAAGATGCTGCGGATATCTACCTTTTGAAGGACAAAAAAAATGAACTTATTGAACTGGAGAGAATGGGAGAAAAATCGGTTCAGAACCTGCTGGATGCAATTGAAGCGTCCAAGGCCAATCCTTTGAACAGGCTGATTTTTGCATTGGGCATAAAGATGATAGGACAAAGAGCATCACAGATTCTGGCCAACAGCTTCGAGGATATAGATATACTTTCTGAGGCAACCTTTGATAAGCTTAGAAGCATACCGGAAATTGGGGATAAAATGGCTGAGAGTGTGATTACCTTTTTCAGACAGGAGCAGAACCGCGCACTGATACAGGAGCTTAAGGATTATGGAGTGAATACAAGGAGTGCCAAAAAGGAAATAAAAAATAATGAGCACTTTGGCGGCAAGACCTTTGTACTTACCGGTGCTTTGACCAACTTTACAAGAGACCAGGCGAAGGAAATAATTGAAAGCTTTGGAGGGAAAGTATCCTCCAGCGTAAGCAAAAAGACCGATTACGTCCTGGCAGGCGACGACGCAGGCTCAAAGCTGGTAAAGGCAAATGAACTCGGTGTTGCTGTGATAGATGAGGACACCTTCGTAAGTTGGGCGATGGGCAATGGGCAATAGGCAATGGGTCTACAGGAGGCGTAGATGAGGAAAATGCTGATAACAAAGAAAGATGTAGAATATGCGGCTGCACTGGCAAGGCTTGAGTTTTCTGAAGAAGAAAAGGAGATGTATACCAGGCAGCTGGATATGATATTGGGATATGTAAAACAGCTGAATGAACTGGATACGGAAGGCGTACCGCCTACATACCATATAATACCGCTTAGTAATGTAATGAGGGAAGATGAAGTGCGAACGTCAATGGATAGGGATAAAGCTCTTTCGAATGCTCCTGATATAGATAAGAACTGCTTTAGGGTTCCTAAAATATTTGAATAAACAATACGCATTTACATAGGAAGTGAGACCTTTGAAGCTATATGAACTAACAGCCCATGAAATTAGGGATATGCTGAG
>JBLNDG010000141.1:0-4797 GCA_050261415.1 Caulobacteraceae bacterium
ATGGACTTTGTCCATTTCAAGTATACACTGGCGATGCTACTGCCGTTGCCTAAAATCAAACACGAAAGGAGATTAACTTACAAAATCATTCTTCGTGTCTTGACAATGGGGAGCATTATAAAAAGCCTAAGACTACATATCTGAGATAGAAAATCTACTTCCATGCTAAAAATTTTCATGAAAGTAGATTTTTAAAAATGCCTTTTCTTATATTTTATTATATCTGCATATACAGTTTTACTGGCTAACAAATAATCAGCTTAACGGTACAATTCCTTTTACACTTTTATGCTAACTTGTTTTTAAAATTTATTTTGTACTCCATTACTGCTATGAAACGCAACTAGCAATACTATAGGAAAAGGGCTAAGCATTCAATTCTTCTGTATTTTCATTATATTTAGAGTATTAATTATTACTCTTCATAAAATCTTCATATCGATTAGATATTATAACATCATAGAAAAAAACAATCTTTCTTCTCACCATTGAGCAGTTTATATAAACTGCTTTTTTTTAATCATAATCAATGGTGAATTGCTTATAGGACAAGTAGCATCAGCAAAACCAGACACCAAAAAACAGATATATAAATATTGATATCGCGTTCAAGTATTATGTAAAACAGAAAAAGTCAAATATATTAACATTAAGCTATGGTATAATCTCATTAGTTGTGCTTACATTATCTTCAGGGGTGTCTGATGCCAGATATGCTTCTATTATTGCCCTGGCAACCGGTGCATCATAGTTGCCGTGTCCTCCTTGAAATATCAAAACCGCAACTGCTATTTCCGGTTTTTCATAGGGCGCAAAAGCCACAAACCATGCATGGTCATCATATCCCTTTCCTGCCTGTGCAGTTCCCGTTTTGCCCGATACGACTACTTTACTCCCTACAAAGGTGCTTCTGGCTGTTCCGCCCACTTCATTTGTAACTTTATACATACCCTGTTTCATAGCCTCAAGGTTTTGGGATGCAATATCTATTTTATCCAATACTTCAGGTTGTTTTGAAAGCTTGATAGTGCCATCATAGCCTACAACCTTATCGACCAGATAGGGTTTATATCTTGTTCCTCCATTTACAAGGGTTGCAATATAATTGGCAAGCTGCAAAGGCGTAACATCATTCAACCCCTGTCCTATAGCCGCGTTCAAGACTTCTGCAGGCCTAAATTTGCTTTCATTTACATAGTTAATTATCCTGTCAATTACCTTACTATCGGTGATTTCCAACTCTTTAAGCCTATTCTTTATTTGTTTGCTTCCCGGATTGTTGTCTATATATGCCACAATCTCGTCGAGAATATTTTTATCCCCGATTTTGACTGTATCGGCAAGATAGCTGGTAAGATACCTCTTGTAAAGGGCCTTTTTATGCTCCGGTCCTTCTACATTCCCTGCACTTTCAGAAGGAAGCTCTATTCCAGTCTTTTGACCGAACCCGAATTTCGTTGCATATTTTTCAAAGGTTTCCCCGCCTATTCTCCTGCCAACCTCATAGAAATAATAGTTGTTTGAATTTCTGATAGCCAAACCGATATCTTGCGGGCCTTGGGTCATATGATAGTTTCTCCATAATGGAGAAGAAGGGGAAGCCCCTGGTATAGCAGTATAAACGCCTCTATCAACGATTATTTCCGCTGGGGTTATTACATGGCTTTCCAATCCCGCTGTCCCGGTCACCAGTTTCATTGTCGAACCAGGCGGTAATGTCGCCGATATTGCATTGTTTATTAAAGGCTTAGGTGAATATGTGTCTTTGCTTGCCGGCTGGAGCGTCTTCCAATCCTCACTGCTGATACCGTCAGAAAACAAATTAGGGTCAAAACTTGGTTCACTAGCCATTGCAAGTATTTTTCCTGTATTGACATCAATAGCAACAACTGCCCCTGAGGTAGCATTAGGATAAGGCTTATCCTTACCCTTGCCGCTTCTTATTTCTTCCATGGTGCTTTTCAGTGAGTCTTCGGCAATTTTCTGAAGCTTGGAGTCTATTGTCAGAAATACTGTATCTCCAGGTGTCGGGTTTGTTTCATTTATAGTATTCATAAGGGTGCCATTTACATTAACCTCTATTTGCTTGGAGCCATTCTGACCCTTAAGGTACTTTTCCATAGTGTACTCTATTCCAGACTTTCCAATCACATCATGAGGAGTATATCCCTGTTTCGAAAGCTCATCGAGTTCATTTCCTATCTTGCCCATATATCCTACAATATGACTTGCAAATTCATTGTTGATATAGTACCTTAAAGGCTTCTGCATTATTTCAACACCGGGAAGGGATATCTTATTTTCCTCAATCTGCGCTCTTGTCTCATATTTTATATTTGTCGCGATTTCAACAGGTTCATAAGCCTTATATTTGTTTTGACCTACAAGATATTTTATTGCTAGAATCTTTTTGGCCTTTTCGTCATCATATTTGTCTCTTGGCACCTTGTACTTGAGGCACAGTTCGTCAAAAACTTCCGAAGCAGTGCTCTCCGCTTTGAACCCATTGCTTTCTTTCCATTTTATTTCTGATTTTTTATAATCGAATTGAAAGTCACTTATATCGAAAGGCAGCTCCACGTTCAGCTTTTTCAATGTGTCAAAAGCTTCTACATCAGCTGTGTCTGAAGGAATCCCGTAATCAGACCTGAGTTTTTGAAAAGCCTGCTTGGCTGTTGCATTATCAGCTATCCCATATTTTCTCTTCCAATTCAATTCATCATCATAGAAGGAAAATCTCATAGGATTTACCAATATCGGAATCTCATCCCTATAGGTATCCCTATTTTTCTCAATTATGTTTATTACAGACAGTGCTGTATCATTAAAAGATTCCGGTGATACTTCGGTTTTCATAATGTCTACCGAATAGCTCTGCTTGTTTCCTGCAATCAATCTTCCAAACCGGTCGACAATAGAGCCTCTAGGGGCAGTAATAGATATATTTCGTGTCCTTATAGTCTCAGACTTCTGCCAATAATATTCCCCTTTGACTATCTGTAAATCCGCAAGTCTGAATACTATCACTAAAAATGCTAGAACAGTTACAGCTCTTATAATATCAAACCTATCTCTAAAAAGTTTTTTAATCATACAATCACCCGATTTTTTATATGAACTAAATAATAGTATTACTTGATGGCTTTCAATATGTTGTATATGCCGGCGCCATTCGGTTGTAGGTATATTTTTGTTTGCAATGTTGATTTCTAATATGATACTCCGTCAAGTGTATCTTCGTCTGCAGCAGGCTTTCCGCTGTTTTCAAAGCTCACCGTTATCTTGTTCGGCAAACAAACTATAGTCTGGTATGGCTTGCTTATCCAGCCTGTATCGGAACAAATTTTCTCCGGACATATTGCAATGTCCATTTCTTCCATTTTTACAGCTCCATTTTTTATATCAAGATATCCCATATTCCCGGCGAATTTAAAACTCACCCTTCTTTCCTCTTTCGAATCATTAACACGAATTCTGGATACTACTGAATTATCTACGCGTATTACAGCTACCTTATTTACATTGTCTACATTCTTAGCTGAGATTCCAACCATTGATAAAATACCTGCCGCTAAAAGGATTATAATAAGTATCAAGTCATTTTTCTTCACCTTGAATTCCCCTTTACAAATATTATCCGAACAAAACCCCACAAGTGTATTTATTTATGCACACTTATGGGGTAATAGGCATTTTTATTGAATTAGCTTCACAGTTTCCCTGCCGCCTCGCGTACCGCATTCTGGTGACGAGGATCTATTCTATTTGTGCCATGAGTCCGGCTATTCAGAAAGTGAACATCAAAGTGTCCATCCATATTGTTTCCCTTTATCTTATCTAAATTAGAGCCTGTCCCATAGCCGACGCTTCTATTTTTAATTATAGCGCCTGCCGGTGCACTATCTCTTCCGGCATGAGGCATGCCCGCAATTGAAGCTGCAATTCTTTTTCCATTAATTACAATGATTGCAGGGCGTCTTGTCCAACTCCATTCCCCACCCCACAATTCCTTCATAATAGCAGTATCTTCTTTTGTCAAAGTTTCAGAATCCGCGTGGTTAGTTCCATAAGTTCTTTTGATATTAAAGGTATAGCCTGTACGGTAGTCTATAACCTGTGCAATTGTTCCAATTTTAAAATAATCTCTTACAAAATCCCACCAGTCGAGATATTCTCCCGGCTCAACCTTTGAATTTTCACTGTTACTATCCAGTGCATTGCCGTTGTCATCCTGAAGATCTTCATTGACTACCTCGTCATTTGAATTTGTTTGTGTTTCGTCCTTTGACGGATTTATAGCCTTCCTATCTATATCGCCTCTGCTAGCTATAGTTACTTTTTTACTGGAAAAATTTGCTTTCCCAACAATAGCCTTTGTTTGTGCAAGCAACTCTTTATATGTACCGTTTCCAACTACACCGTCCACACTTATTCCGCTTTTCTTTTGAAACGACTTGACTGCCGCCTCAGTTGCAGAACCAAAATATCCGGTTATCTCCCCATTGAAATATCCCAATTCTTTTAGCTGCTGCTGTAACCTTTTTACCTCAGCTCCCTTGCTCCCGTTTTGCAGGCTGTCTGCAGATACCACTGATGCTAGAAGAAAAACAAACATCAGTGTGAGTACAATAAATTTACTCGCTCTCAACCTTTTTCTCCTCTCTTGAGCTTACGGGTGTTAATGTCAATAAAAATTTAGACCAGTTACCGGAGTAAAATTAGGCCACCAATTCATAAAAAAATTAGTCTACATCTGTATGCTTCGAAAGAGCCTGCTTAAACCTGTAGCTTTCCCCA
>JBLNDG010000142.1:0-16011 GCA_050261415.1 Caulobacteraceae bacterium
GTGAGAAATCCGTGTGTTCCGTGGTTTTCGTTTCTTAACCTTTAAGGAATATCCTGGCTTCGAAGCCCATCCCTGAAATCCTATTGCCTATTGCCGCGCATATTAGTGCGCATCATATGAATTTCACGACATATATACTTTTGAGCATTTCTATTTTATTTTCTATTTCTTGTGAAAAAATATACTTTATTTTTCCCTATTTCGTTAGTATTTTGATTATTTCATCAGTACCGGTGCCTTTGGGAATGGTAAAGGTGCCAACCTTCAGCTTATCGTCCTTGTCAAGCTCTCCCAATCTCTTCAAAAAACTCTTGGAATCCTTGATCAATCCGCTTTCCATCAATATATTAGCTATGCTTTCAGAGCTTAAGCCGCTCTTTATATTTATTTCCACCGCCTTGGATGAAGTTTGTTTCGTAGAAGCAGGTGTAGGCGTCGGTTTTGCTGCCGGAGTCGGAGCAGGTGTTGGTGAAGGAGATGGTGATGGAGTCGGAGCCGGTGTTTGTTTATTTATTACCTCCTCCATTGTAAGCACTATAAGATTATGCTTTTCAGCTTCTTTTTTTATATCCTCCACTGTCATTGGAGCGCTTCCCGAGCTTATATTCACCATTGAGGATATGACAAGCCCTATTCCTATACCTAACGCTATATTTTTCAAATTGTATCTGCCCATCTATTCTACCTCATTTTTCAAGGACAATATAAGCATAACCTCTCCCTGTCCTATATTCATCTGCTTTGCAATATCCGTTACGCTCATTCCTTGTGCGGCATAATCAAACACAGCCTGCTGCTTTGAATTTAGCTTTCCTTCCGATACTTCTTCCTTCTCAGGGCTATCATTTGTAATCTTTTTCTTTTTTCGCGGATTGATTAAAGGCAGCGGAGCCTCCTTTTTATCGATAACCGGAGCTGCCGCTGCAACCGGTGCTACGCTTAATTCCTTATATGCATCCTTGGCACTTTTAAGCTTTTCCTCAATTTCCTTAACAACCATTTCAGAAGTATAGTTAAGTTCGCTGATTATCTCATCAGCGTCCTCAATTACCTTTTTTATCTCCTGCTCCTTTACATCAATGTTGAAGTAAATGTCCTCACCCTTCAATTGATCCATGAAAATCATTATTGTGGATATAAGTATTGCAAATATACCTGCAGCTAAAAGCAAATAGTTGATCATGAGAACACCTCGTTTATAACAAGATTTATTGAAAGGTTTTTGCGCTTTTCGCAAAAACCATACCCGAGCGTTTCAACGAGGCAAGGGATATATGCCCACTGCCTGTTGTAGAAATCGGAACCTGCCACTTTTAGAAGTTGGGGACATTTCTTGCCTCGTTATATTCTGATATCGATGGTTGTTATTTTGGACTGTTTTTCTTTCTTCTTCCCATCAGCTGTTTCATCACCGGAATCGTTTTCTTTTCTTTCCTGTTTGCCCTGTCCGCCTTTGCGCTGATCTTCCCTTCTTATTTTAGCTTCGAAGGCCTTTTTTGTTTCAACAACCTGTTTTGTGTTTTTTTCATTTTGCTGTTGTTCTTTTTGAATGTTGATATTAATATTGATTTTTGAGTTGTCGCTTTCTACGCTTTTTGCTTTTTGCACTTCCGGTATTTTGGGTATCAGCGTCTGGAGGTCAATCGGCCTGATTGGCATAACAATCTCTCCCTATTACGATTTACACATCATCATAGGAGCCCATTTTTATTTCTGCATTCGCTCTATAGAAAGAAGCGTATTTTAGCGAATCCTTTATATACATCGTGCTGCTTCCTATGATAATCCTGCTTCCCGGATATATTATGTCATACACTTTTACTTTACCCCTTGTCAGGTCCTCAAAGTATGTTTCAAATTCTGTCTGATCCTTAATAAGCTGATCCTGCTTCTGTGTCAGTTGAAGCTTAAGCTGTATGGATTTTGCGAGTAAAAGCTTCTTATCCGGCGGCAGTTCGCTGCTCTTACTCATCTTGGTAAGCAGTTCTACCGCTTTGGAGGTCTTGTCCAGGTTATCACAAACCTGTTTCATCTCAAGTTTTATTTCGTCGAATTTCTTTCTCATATCAGGGTTTACACCGACTTCTATCTCGGTTATTGTTGCCATTGGAGATCCGATAACCTTTGCCTTTACTTCCTCTCCTACCTTGAAGAAACCGCCGACCAGGAGGCCTTTCCGGCCGCCAGCTTCAAGCTTCTTTCCGCAGGTTACCTGGCTGTGCATAATAGCATCACTCTGAATATTACCTTTTACGTCTATTTTACTGTTTTCTATAAACTTTGCTATTAAATCACCTTCACAGTATAATTCACCCCTGTTCATTCCCTGTATGCCCCTGTGAAGTACTATATTGCCGTTGGATTTTATTATTGCTCCCTCAACGACCCCATAAACCTCAATGTCCCCTTCTGCCTCCACTATGAATCCGGTCAGCACGTTGCCCTGGACAATAACCTTACCGTTGAACCTGATATTGCCTGTGGAATTATCCACGTTATGCTTCACTTCGTATACGGAGAATACATTGACCTTCCCATCCAGAAGCCTTACTTCACCGTCAACAGCTGCAATTAGTTCCAGCCCGTCTTCGCTGATGTCCACATTTTTCCCCTTTGGCAAAGGCAGTTTTCTGCCGTCTTTACCCGGGACTTCTCCACCTTTTACATTCTTCCCGGGAAGCCCTTCGGTATGAGGTATCAATGTCACAAGCTTCGCTCCCCTTTTTACATTCTTTATCAGGGACAGCTCGTGATAATCTATCTTTCCATCATCATCAATATTAATAGTTTTTTCAGTTGAAGTATCAAAATAATATTTAAGCTCGGCATCTCTTCCGGTTACAGGGTAGATTCCTTCTGCCACAAGAACCTCTTTGTTGTACTGTTTCCCAGCAACCACACTTTTTATAACATCATCCATTATATTAAATACTACGCCATTTTCTTTCAAAGCATCGTATATTGCTATCTCATTTATGTCTTCCCCACCTATCGGCGGAGTAATGGTAATATAAGCCTGCATGTTGTCGTTTGTGACTCTAACATTGCAGGTTCCATCTATTCTTTTTTCTTCCTGGGGTTCGGCAATTTTAATCCAGTTATCGAAGTTGCCGACTTCCATAGCCTGCTTTAACTTGTTCAGATCAACACTCTGTATCTTTCTTAAGTCAATTTTGGTTACAATGTCCACCATTGTAACTCCCTTTTCAATCTTTACATAAACCCCGTCTTCTTTAAAATCAAAATCGATATTCTTGTTTTCTTCCTTAATGCTTTCACTCAAAATATTGCCGATATTATTTTCAATTGCCTGCAGAGTATTTCTATCCTGCAATGAAAGTTTTATTTTATAATACGAAGAAAACAGCGTCTTCTTACTTTCAAGAACTTCCACATGGAGATCTTCCCTTTTTGCATTAAGTTTTTGCATACCGTCTGCTATAAGCTTGTCGTAATCTTTACCCTCGAGTATAATATAATCCACGTCCATATAAAACACACCATCCCTCATTCAAATACAAAACTAAACTTGTTCTTAAGCCTTATAATAGCCTTTGTATGCAGTTGGGAAACTCTTGATTCAGATATGTTTAGCAGCTTCCCAATCTCCTTGTAGGTCAATTCTTCATAATAATATAAAGCAACAACCTTTTTCTCTTTTTCCGGTAATGAATTTATTGCTTCCTGCAGAATTTCTTTTACCTCGGTATTCTCTATAACATTTTCCGGGGCTTCTTCCTGTTTGTCTTCTTCGCTTGATGTTACTTCTCTTTTTTGTTCCAATAAATCATCTAAAGAAACAATTGAGTATGTAGTAATATTCTGTATTTTTTTCTGAAGCTCCTCAACTGAAACTCCAAGCTTGTCCGCTATTTCTTCATCTGTAGCAGGCCTTCCGAGGGTGCTTTCAAGTTCATAATATACCCGCTCCATTTCCTTTGACTTCTGCCGGACAGAACGTGGAAGCCAATCTATTTCTCGCAGCTGGTCAATAATAGCCCCTCTTATTCTTAACTGGGCGTAGGTATCAAACTTTACACCCCTGCCTAAGTCAAACTTATCTATTGCATCAATCAGTCCAAAGATTCCATAGCTTACCAAGTCATCAAACTCAACATTGTTTCCGTAACTGGCATAAAGCCTTCCGGCCACATATTTGACCAGGTATGTATATTTAATTATCAATTCTTCCCGAAGTTTCGCGTCTTTAGTTTTTGAATAAACTTCCCATAGATTATTCAGATCCATTTTTACCTCCAGGTTGTTATAATTGTTGATCATCGTCATCCTGATTGTAACTGCTCATATAAGCCGGATTCATTTCCACAAACTCATTTTCTTCTTCCTGTCCCAAGTTACTTAATTCCATATCGTCCATAGGAGGTACTTTTATATCTATTGTTGAGGCATCCCCACCGGAGTTGTTACCTTTTCCAATTGCCCGGGAATCCTCACTGGCGTTTTTAGGCCTTCTGCTAACCTCACTGCAGGCAATTGCATTTTTTATGGTTTCAGCTCCCAAATACCCAAATATTCCGAACACGATGGTTACAACTATACAACGTATCATAAGCACGGAAAAACTTATTTCCATTTTAACCCCCATAGCAATATTTATAATGAGAGCCAAAATAATTATATATATAGGCATGTCGTCAAAAAACTTCATTCTCAAAGACTCCGCAATTATATGTTTCGCACTAAACATCTTACATTTAATTCATATAGTGCGAAACGTATTCCTTAATTCATATGTCATGAAAAGTACATACCTGATATTGCAAAATCAGATGCCTTAACTGATTTTGTATGATAAATCTTTTTCATGACATATATATTTTTGACATGGTCTGTCAACTAAATCTGTTTTGTACCATAACCAATTGTTTTTATTAATAATATACCAGTTTCTGAGTATAATTCAATAGTTCTTCCATAATTTCCACCGGTGTCTTCTGCAACTATAGGGATATTCAGCAATCCCAGGGTTTCTTTAGTTGCAGCTACATTTCTTGCACCAATCCTCATTATATCGCTTGTATCATTAAAACTGAACATTTGTGAACCGCCAGCGATTTTGCTTATTATTTTATTTTTCCTCGCTCCCAACTTCACCATTTCTTCCAGAAGCTTTGATATTCCTGTATCTGCAAACTTTGCTGTGTTGCTGTTGTTCTTTATTTGTGTACTGTTTGGAAGCATTATATGTACGAGCCCTGATATTTTCGAGGATGTGTCGTACAGGCATATACCCACACAGGATCCAAGCCCGAGTGTTGTTAATATGCCGGGACTATATGTTGTGTTCAGGTCAGCCATTCCAACTTTTATTAAATCTGCCATATTAGATTACTCCCAAACTCTTAAGTAAAATCTCAAAGGATTCTTCATCCGGGATGAGGAAAAAGTTGCCCTTTACCCTGTTGGAGCCTTCGTTGAAATCCGTTTCTATAAGCATTACTTTATCTCCAACCTGACCAAACAGTATTACAGGAACGCTTAAAATCGCTCCCGCCATGTCCAGTGCCAGTGATGGGACAGATACAATAAGTTTCAATCCAGTTAAGGATGACAGCGAAGACAGATATGACCCGGAAAGAATATTTCCAACTTCCTGTAAAGCTGAAAAGTCCATATCATCCAGGTTGTCGTTATCGTCCATCTTGCTCATAAGCAAGTTTGTGAGCAGCTTAGCAGACTTCTTGTCCATGAGAAACATTATACTTCCTGTTATATCCCCTGTTACTTTAAAGTATATCCCTACTACCTCAACCTCAGGTCCGCCAACTAACTCTGCAACATCCTTGAACTCAAGTATGTTAACCTTGGGTACGTCCATGTCAATCCTTTTGGATATCATTTTAGAAAGTGCAGTTGCTGCATTTCCTGCACCTATATTACCTATCTCCCTAAGTACGTCAATCTGCAAACTGTTCAGATCATCAATTGATAATGGCATTTTTTCACATCCTCTGCTAAACAGCTGAATTGGTTACAATTCTCACTATATCAAGAAGTATTATAAGTCTTTCACCAACCTTGCCTATACCGTAAATATTGCTCTGCTCAATGCCTCCAACACCTTCCGGCGCATCTTCAATAGAGTCACTGCTTATCTCAATTACCTCTGAGGACGTATCTACAACAAGCCCAACTGTAATGTCGTCAACTGAGACTATTATTATCCGGGTACTGTCATTTTCCTTACCCTGCGGCAGGTTGAACTTTTTTCTCAGATCTATAACGGGTATAACCTCTCCTCTGAGGTTAATAACGCCTCTCACAAAGTATGCTGCTTTTGGCACCCTTGTGATCTTCATCATTTCTTTTATTTCCTTCACTCTAAGAATATCAATACCATATTCTTCACTATCCAATCTGAATACTACAAATTGCTTGGTATATACAGCTGTTTCCAAAGAAGACACCCCCTACATTAATGAATTTGTATCGACGATTAATGCTACCTGTCCGTCTCCAAGTATAGTTGCTCCGGCAATAAATTTAATACCGGACAGGAATTTTCCTAGAGTCTTGATTACTATTTCCTGTTGTCCAATAAGCGTGTCCACAATAAAGGCAGCATTCTTGTCACCCTTTTTAACTACAACCGCTGTCAGCTCATCGCTATCTGCACCACCGGCATTTGGTACTTCCAGCATGTTGCCAAGTCTCACTATAGGCAATACGCTGTTTCTGTTCAGCACTACCTCTTGTCCGTGTACATTCCTTATAGTTTCAGTATTTATGGTTGTTATGTCTCTGATTACATTAAGAGGTATTGCAAATTTTTCCTCTCCTATCGTCACAAGCAGTGCCTGAATTATAGCAAGAGTCAACGGCAGCCTGATTATGAATTTGCTTCCTTTGCCTTTTGCATTTTCAACCTCAACGATACCGTTCAGGGATTCAATTTTGGTTTTTACAACATCAAGTCCCACACCGCGGCCGGATATATCGGATATCTTTTCAGCGGTACTGAAGCCTGGTCTGAAGAGCAGCTCTACAGCATCCTTTTCATCGAGTTCATTTGCCTCCGCTTGTGTCAGAAGTCCCCTGTCCACCGCTTTCCGCTTGACCTTATCTACATCTATGCCTTTTCCGTCATCTTCAACTTCGATAACAACGCTGTTTCCATCCTGATATGCTCTGAGGAATACATTTCCCGTAGCGGGCTTGTTGTTCTTTATCCGTTCTTCCTTCTCTTCCACGCCATGATCTATTGCGTTTCTAATCAGGTGAATCAGCGGATCTCCTATCTCATCTATAACAGTCCTGTCAAGTTCTGTTTCTTCACCGGACATATGCAGCACTATATCCTTGCTGAGCTCTTTTGAAAGGTCTCTCACCATTCTTGGGAACCTGTTGAACACTCTTTCTACCGGTACCATCCTTACCTTCATTACAGCATCATGCAGGCTTGTTGTAATTCTTTCAAGGTATTCCACTGCTTCAGAGGTATCCTGGTTCTTTGAATCAGAGCTGACACCTTCCAGTCGTGTCTTTATGATTATAAGTTCGCTGACAAGATTCATAAGGTTGTCCAACCTGTCGATATCTACCCTTACGGTCTTCCCCATCTTTGCTTTCTTTCCCTGGTTCTCCTCGGCATTTTCCTTTTCTTCACCATGGGTATTGGCCGTTTCCTCTTTCTCCTCTTTTATTTCCTTAACCGTTTCTTCAGTTTGCACGGTTTCTGCATCAATATCAACCTTTTCAAACTGTGCTTCGACAAGTTCGGAAATGGATTCAAGCTCCTTTTTTATCAATGCTTCAGATTCTTTTGTTATTATAGCAATGGTGAACTCGTTATCAAACTGTTCATCCTCTATATCTTCAACTTTAGGTACTGCCTTGAATATTTCAGCATATCTTTCAACTGTCTGGAATACTATGAAGGCCCTGGCAGACTTTAACATGCAATCCTTTGCCAGTATTATTCTAACCTTATATATGGACATGCCTTGCTGTATAGCTTTTCTAATCAAGCTTTCATCATATTGGTTGAATTTCATCACATCGTTTTTCACTTCACCAGCTGGCTCAGCCTGTGCTCCGCTTGCCTCAGGCTTCTTTGAAAGTACGCCGTTAAGCTTTACAATAATTGAATCGGCGCTGTTTCCGCTCTCCTGTCCCGAGTTGGCAACTGAATTGATAGAATTATCTAGAAAGTCCAGGCATTCAAACAATATATCAACGATACCGGTATTTACTTCAATCTTTCCGTTTCTTATAGCATCCAGAACGTCTTCCATTTTGTGGGTCAGGTTGGTTATTCCTGTGTACCCCATTGTACCTGCCATGCCTTTAAGTGTGTGAGCTACTCTGAATATCTCATTCAATATTTTAGTATCCTTCGGATTTGTTTCTAGTCCAAGCAGGCTTTGGTTGAGGTTCTGCAAATGCTCTTGAGATTCTTCTATGAATATTTCCAGATATTGATTCATGTCCATAGTTTTACACCCCCATGATTTTTATTATTTCGCTTGTAATATTTTGTAAAGGAACTATGATATCGATAGCTCCAACGCTCACTGCCGACTTTGGCATACCATAAACCACACATGTATTTTCGTCCTGGGCTATTGTTTTTCCACCTGTCTTTTTTATTTTCAGGATGCCTTCGCTTCCATCACTTCCCATGCCGGTCATCATTACCGCGATTATATTCTTATGTCCGCACTCTGCAACTGAGTCCATCATAACATTTACAGAGGGCCTGTGTCCAGTTACCAAAGCTTCCTTATTTATAGATATCCGGTAACTTTCGTCACCGGCATTTTTTATTATCATATGATAATCCCCGGGCGCTATATAAGCCCATCCAGCCTTCAGAATATCCCCTTCTTCGGCTTCCTTTACATGTATTTTTGACAAGCTGTCCAATCTTGAGGAAAGAGATTTTGTAAAACCGGGAGGCATGTGCTGCACCACCAATACTGCAGCCGGTATATCCAAAGGCAGCCCCGGCAATACCTCCTGCAAAGCCCTCGGCCCTCCGGTTGATGTACCTATTGCAATTATATATTTAAGGTTTCCAGATACCTTACTTTTTGATATATGATCTTTCTGTTCCGGCAGTTGCCGGTTATTCAACCGAGTAAGCGGATAATAATTCCCCTTTGATCTGCCTAAGGAACTGACCTTTTTTAGCAATTCATCCTTAAGCTGATCTATATTATAGTTAAAAACCGAAAAGGTGGGCTTCATTATAAAGTCGAGAGCTCCAAGTTCCAACGCCTTAAGTGTATATTCCCCACCCTCACTGGTCAAGCTTGATATCATTATAACCTTAGGAACAGGATTCAACTTCATTAATTCCTCTAAAGTTTCAAGACCGTTCATTACAGGCATTTCAACATCGAGGGTTATTACATCCGGCTGCAGCTGAACAGCTTTTTGCAGACCCTCTCTTCCGTTTCTTGCCGTATCTATAACTTGAATGTTTTCATCAGTATTCAATGTATCTGTTATTATCTTCCTCATAAAAGCTGAATCATCTATTACCAACACCTTTATTTTGTCGCTGCCCGAAGTTACCATTTTTACACTAACCCTTTCTTAATCAATTTCCTTTGCTCTTCAAAGATAAACTTGGTAATTACATTTCGTTCAAATTCAGTGATTTTTTCAAAGCTTACTCCATAAGTATAAGGTGTTCTGGCATTGTGATTCATAGACTTTCTTACTATACTTCCAAATACAACCATCTTCTTGCCATTCAAATCAAGTGTTATCTCTACCAAATCCTTATTGTCCAGCTCTCCAGACATATTAAACATTAATCCGCCCCCGCTTATGTCCAGCAGGTGGCCTTTCAACTTTTCTCCAAACTTCCTATCCTTTAAATCAAGAACTACTCTGATCTCAACTTCTCTGATAAGCTTCAGCCTGTAATAGTTCCTTCTCTGTATTTTAGTAAGTTCTGATATTATGTGAAGCCTCAGCATTGGAATTTTACCGTAAAGCTTATCTGCAATCCTTGCAACAAACTCATATACGGCTTCCCCTTTTGGTATTACCACCTTGAATATTGTGTCTTCTTTCAGATATACAAATTCGCTTTTATATATAGGTATAAGAACATCTATATGTTCATTATCATGGAAGTTGATTATCTGGCTCACATATTCATGGGACTTTCCAATGCCGTCATTAAACAATATTTGAATTTTTTCCCCAACTGAAAATACTTTTTTTAAATCCGGCATATAAATTCTCCTTATTATGTAGCAGTTTATTATACTTGCAAAACTGACTGCTTCCGTTGCTGCATTCATACTTAATCGGTTGTTTCTTATCCTTCCTTTTTATATAAGTTTGAGGAAAATTAAACTAGCTGAACATGTTCGTCAATTTGTTAATAAACATTTTAAAGCCCGATTGTGCAACCTGGCTTAACTCCTTATTATCCATAAGAGTGACTGCAATGTCGTTCATGTTCTTTGTTGCCTCGCTCTTTAAAAAGCTAATGACAAAAGGCTGTTGAATCTTTACAGCTTTGGTGACACAAGGATCATTCAAAATGTACCCCAGCTTGTGCAGCTTAACACCAAGGAATTTCTGTGTTACAATATTAAGTTTGTCAAGTATGTTGAAAGCCTCTGCGGAGTTTTCCGCACGGTTCACTACAACCTTTATGTTCTTGCTCTTATCCTTATAGGTTATTGTCTTTATCAAAGCATAAGCGTCTGTAATTGACGTCGGCTCCGGGGTTGTGACCAGGATGACCTCTCTTGCTGCATGAACAAAGCTTAGTACATTCTCTGAAAGTCCTGCCCCGGTATCTATGAGTATGACATCCGCTTTCTCATCAAGCTTTCCCAACTTCATCAGAAGATCAACAAGCTGCGTCTTATCCAGCTTTATAAGCTCCTGAACCCCTGACCCCCCTGAAACGAACCTTACTCCGTTTGGTCCCTCCTCAAGTATCTCAAGGATATCCTTATCACTGTTTATAACATCAGAAAGATTATATTTTGACATCTTGCCCATAACAACATCGACATTTGCAAGGCCGAGATCCGCATCAATGATTACCACCCTCTGCCCCATCTGAGCAAATTTAATACCAAGGTTTACAGTGAAGTTCGTTTTCCCGACTCCGCCTTTTCCGCTTGTTACAGCGATAACCCTCGAACTGCTCCTGGAGCTTGCCAGACCTACAGCATTTCTTTCTTCCTCTTTATAGCTCTTTATGTTACTTATAATTTCTCTTAATCTCTCAGCTTGATCTTTCATATAAATTATCTCCCAACAAACAATTAATAATTTTTCCGTTATCGGCTATCTCGATGTCGTCAGGTACGCTCTGTCCTGTTGTAATATATGAAATTGGCTTTTTTGTAATATAAGCAACATTAAGAATCGCTCCAAAGGATGAAGTCTCATCCAGTTTTGTAAAGAGTAGCTTGTAATCTTCAAGGAAGCTGTAGTTCTTTATTATCTCAATGCAATCGGAAAACTTAGTTGTTGCACTGATTACCAGATATACCTCGTAATCAATACTTGATTTTATAAGAGTCTTAAGCTCCATCAGCTGGTATTTATCCTTGTGGCTTCGTCCTGCGGTGTCAACCAATACTACTTCTTTATCGCTGTAACTCTCTATTGCACTAAGAATATCCGCTGGAGTATATATTATTGATAGCGGTACTCCAATTATCTCACTGTAGGTTTTTAACTGCTCAACAGCCGCTATTCTATATGTATCAGAGGTTATAAGCCCAACCTTTTTCTTCTCCGAAAGCACCATATTCGCGGCAAGCTTTGCCAGGGTCGTCGTCTTCCCTACACCGGTAGGCCCTATAAATATGATAACCTTCTTGTCCTTTGTAAAGGAGAAAGGCTCAGGTTCTTTCATACATTTGCTTAATATGCTGTATATCGTATTCCTGACAATTGTATCGCTCTGCTGCTTTTCCAGGTCCAGAGTCTCCAGTATTTTATCCTTTACTTCATTAACAATTACCTTATCTACTTCAAAATCTTCAAGAGTTTTCAGATATTTCTTCACTATGTCGGACATTTTGTTGTTTTCATAATCAATTTTTACTGCGTCATAAACCTTGTTAAGCATACTCTTGAGTTCATTGAAGTCCTGCTGTATTTTTTCTTTTTCCTCATCCTGCGGTGACGCCTTTACTGCTTCCTTCTTCTCAGCCTTCTGAACCCTTATGTTGGCATTAAGCTCATTCTTGAAGCTGGGTTCTGGACTCTCAAAGGAGCCTTCCTTGTTATAAGTCATTAAAGGCTTTTGCTCCGGTGTCCGCTGAGGTTTTCCATTACCCGATATATCACTATCTATAGTAGCTACCACTTCAATAAGGGGTTTTGAAAAAAAGCCCATGATTCCTTTTTTCCTGATTTTCCGTGTATTAAGTATGATCGCATCTCTTCCCAGGTCGGATTTTACCTTTTGCAGTGCTTCCTGGGCTGTTTCTCCCACATATCTCTTGACTTTCACTATATACTCACCATCCCTACTGATTGTACCTCTATCGATGGATCCAATTCATTATATGATAATATTATAAGTCCCGGGGCAACCTGTTCAGTAAGTCTTTTGAAATACAGCCTCACTACAGGTGATGCCAGTATAATCGGTTGTTCTCCTATTGATGTCAGCTTCTGTACCTCTTTCATGAGGTTGTTTATTACTTTCTGAGCTTGACCAGGATCTATATTCAAGTATGCACCATACTCGGTCTGCTGTACCGAATCCATTATAACCTGCTCCAGTCCTGAATCAAGCGTAATTACTTTTGCTTCCCTACCTGATATAAAGCGTTTTGTAATACTTCTCTTAAGCGATTGTCTGACGTATTCGGTCAGCATGTCGGTGTCCTTAGTAATAGGAGCATAATCCGCGAGTGTTTCCATAATGGTGACCATATCCCTTATTGAAACATTTTCTTTAAGCAGGTTTGCCAGAACCTTCTGGACATCTCCTATGCTAAGCTGCTTTGGAACTACTTCGTCTGCCAAAGCCGGGTAATTTTCCTTTACATTGTCAACCAGTTTCTGTACATCCTGCCTTCCGAGAAGCTCGTGGGCATGACTCTTTATTACTTCAGTGAGATGGGTTGCAATTATTGAAGGCGGATCTACAACAGTGTAGCCCATCATTTCAGCCCTTTCCTTCTGATTCTCACCAATCCACACTGCCGGCAAGCCGAAGGCCGGTTCGGTAGTTTGTATGCCTTCCAGCTCTCCATCCGCAGTTCCCGGGTTCATAGCCAGGAAATTGTCAAACATCAATTCGCCGCTGGCTACATCAATACCCTTTATCTTTATAATATATTCGTTCGGTCTCAGCTGTATATTGTCCCTAAGCCTTATTACCGGAACGATTATTCCCATTTCAAGAGCACATTGCCTTCTTATCATCACTACCCTGTCCAGCAAATCTCCCCCCTGCCCGACATCAGCCAAGGGAATTATCCCATAGCCGAATTCCAGCTCTATAGGGTCAACCTGCAATAATGTCATAACGTTTTCCGGCTTTCTTATCTCTTCTACTTCGACATCCTGGGCTTTAGCCTCTTCCACCTTTTCTGCCTCTTTAATGGTCTTCTGGAGAGTATAACCCATGAATGCCAAAAATACTGAAAGAATTATGTTTGGTATCATCGGAAGCCCGGTGAAAGCCAGTATGAACAATGTACCCGCAGCTAAATATAATATTTTAGGCTGCGATAAAAGCTGTTTTACTATGTCATTACCAAGGTTGGATTCCGATGCGGCTCTTGTTACCACCATACCTGCTGCTATTGAGATAAGCAGTGCAGGAATCTGGCTTACGAGCCCGTCACCTATAGTCAGTATAGTAAACTTTGAAAGTGCTTCGGTAAATCCAAGTCCCATTTGAAGCATTCCAATTGCAAAACCTGCTGTTATATTAATAACGGTTATAATTATGCCCGCTATGGCATCACCTTTTACAAACTTGCTGGCACCATCCATAGCTCCGTAAAAATCTGCTTCCCGTTGAATCTTCTTGCGTCTTTCCTTTGCTTCCATTTCATTGATCAATCCTGAATTCAGATCGGCGTCAATGGCCATTTGCTTGCCCGGCATAGCATCAAGTGTAAATCTCGCTGAAACTTCCGCTACCCTTTCCGAGCCCTTTGTTATGACCATAAACTGTACTACTATCAGTATTAAGAACATTATGAAACCGACTATCGGATTGCTGCCCGTAACAAAGTTTCCAAAGGCATTTACAACTTCTCCTGCATAACCCTTACCAAGTATAAGCCTTGTAGTCGAGAAGTTAAGGGACAGCCTGTATAAGGTTGTAATCAGGAGCATTGTCGGAAATATTGAAAATTCCAAAGGCTCCTTTATATACATTGACAATAGAAAAATCACAAGGGACAGAGAGATATTCAAAGTCAGCAGTATATCCACCAAAAATGTAGGTACAGGAACTACTATAAGCATTATTATGGCAATTATTGCAATTGAAATTATATCTCCATATCTGCCCATAAATCAGTCTCCTTTATTTCTCTCTGAGGCTATATACAAATGCAAGCACCTCTGCTACGGCTTTATACAATTCTGCAGGGATTTTATCCCCGATTTCCACGCTTTTATATAGTGTTTGGGCAAGAGGTTTATTTTCAACAATTGGTACGCTGTTTTCCTTTGCGGTCTCCTTGATCTTTTGTGCGATAAGATCCTTGCCCTTTGCCAGGACCACCGGCGCATCGCTCAAAGCTTGGTCATACTTTACTGCAACAGCGAAATGTGTAGGATTTGTAATTATTACATCCGCTTTAGGAACTTCTGCAATCATTCTTCTTAATGCAAGCTGTCTTTGTCTTTCTTTTATTTTCGATTTAACCTGCGGGTCGCCTTCAAGCATCTTATACTCATCTTTTAATTCCTGTTTGGACATTCTTATGCTTTTTTCATAGTCCCAAATCTGATAAAGATAGTCAAACACTGACATGATAAGTAATACTGCGGCTGCCCTTATCCCTATATCTATAATGGTATTCCCTACGAATACCGCAGTACTTTCAACATCCATTCCGATTAATTCGGGTATTATCTTATAATTTTTAATCAGATAATCATAAACAACGTAACCTATAATAGCTATTTTGAATATTGACTTTAAAAATTCTACAAAAGCAGCCTTTGAAAAAAGCCTTTTAAACCCCTCAACGGGATTCAGTTTATTAAAGCTTGGTACAAGCGGCTTCATTGAAAATATATTTCCAACCTGAAGGTAGTTCGTTGCAATTGCAACCAGCGCAATAATCAATAATATAGGTCCCAGTACTTTTGCAACCACAAGCATGCTGTATAGTAAAGTGTTCATCAGGTTTTCTATTTTAAATTTACTGTCCATATCCTTGGAAAAACTTAAAAAACTCCTTGTTGCCGTTAATAAATCGCTGAAAATATATTTTGACAGGAGTTTCATGCTCCAGAAGGAAATCAAAAGCATTATGGCTGTTACAAGCTCCCTGCTTTTTGGTACCTGGCCCTTCTGTCTTAGTTCCTGTCTTCTTTTGGGAGTCGCAGGCTCTGTTTTTTCCCCA
Source organism: Caulobacteraceae bacterium (assembly GCA_050261415.1). Taxonomy (GTDB): domain Bacteria; phylum Bacillota; class Clostridia; order Lutisporales; family Lutisporaceae; genus JBLNDG01. The sequence continues at coordinate 15,558 of JBLNDG010000142.1, forward strand.
AAAAGCTGAAGATTAATTCTAAAATCGCTTAAACTAATCATCCCTTAGCCATACTCCTAATTATCAAATAAATATAGCTATACATTTTATCAAAGGTGACTGTCATGACATTTATGAATATTGGCATCATAAATATTAAAGTTAATAGCCCAATTCCAATCTTTAGTGGCATCCCCACTACAAATACGTTCATCTGCGGCACTGTCTTAGCTAATATCCCGAGGGCAACATCTGCAAGCAATGCTGCGGCTACAACGGGTATGCTTATTTTAAACCCTATCAGGAAAACTTCTGCAAAAATGCTTATCATATTGTTAACCAGAGCCTCGCTGAAAACAAAACTGTTTATCGGAAGCAGGCTGTAGCTTTTATACAGAGCCGACAGCAGAATATGATGACCGTCAATCATAAGGAAAAACAATGTAGTCAGTATATATATGAAATTCCCTGTCAA
>JBLNDG010000143.1:0-6517 GCA_050261415.1 Caulobacteraceae bacterium
GATGCGAGACACTAATCCTCTTTGACAATTGTATATTTTTGTTCGGGCTTACCCTTCAATCCTTCTATGTCAGATTTAAGCTTATGGTAGATTATATCCATCTTCCCATCCAGTCCTTTAATCTGGTCTTTCATCTCTGCCCTGAATTCCTTCACTTCATTTTCAAGATTGTCAAAGCGACCCATCAGGCTACCGACACTTCCCTCTAAGCCGTCAACACGACCTTCAAGCTTATCAAATTTTCCTTCCAAACCGTCAAAGCGGCCCTCCAGATTGTCAAAGCGGCCCTCCAGATTGTCAAAGCGGCTCTCCAGCCTGTCAAACCTCTCCATAATTTTTTCAAACATTTCTTTTGTTTCTTTATCCATGTAAATCACAACCTTTCTTTACATGGTACTATTGTATAATAAATGTAAAATTATTACGATGTATTTATACATACTTTCATATATATTATAGTAATATTATAACAGTCTGTACACAAGTTCTCAGTTATATTATTACATGGGAGTGGTGCTAATGATAACTAGGAAATCAATTATTATCTTGCTTTTCCTCTTTATTATGTCAACTTATGTCTGTGCAGAAGATTCAAGCTCACTAAGCCTGGATAAAGATCTCTATGAAGGTCTTGGTGCTCACATGAAGATTACTTTTACATCCCCTACCCTGAACAGGGACCCAAGGACCCCAGAAACCACAATTGCCCACATCACTACTTCTGAAAATGATAAAGGCATTGATGTAATACTATCCGAGACAGGAAAAAACACAGGAATCTTTTCAAACAGCATCGGTTTTAGCCTTACTATAACAAATGAATCAAAAGGTGTGATCAAAGTAAAGACCAATACGGTTATAAATGTTGAATGCAATGGCTCCGTTGCAAGTGCAGCATGGATACCCTATGATGGGAAGATAAGCCTTGACAGCACCAAGTACTCAGGTCTCGGTGCAAGACCTAAGGTGACAATGACGGATTTTGACCTAAATCTGGAGCCTAATACAATAGAAGAAATAGATGTTCATGTAACATCCGATACAGATGCTAAAGGCATTAATCTCAGGCTGAAGGAAACCAAATGCAACTCAGGGATATTTACAGGAGATTTCGGATTGACCGAGGGAATATCAGACGAGGAGAAGCAGATCCTTCATATAGAATACAACAATAAGATATACGCTGCATATATGGATAAAACGAATACCAAAGGTGAAGCAGAGATAAGCACTAAAGGCTCTGTATGGACACCCGAAACGGCAAAACTTAGTCTTGGTAAAAGCGCTTACTCCGGTTTAAACTCCAAATGCAAAATAACTGTGGATGATAACGATATGAACCTGCGGCACGATAACAAAGATGCCTTGTTTGTAAAAGTTACTTCAGATGCGGATTCAAAGGGATTTTACATGAAGCTTTATGAAACAAGCCAAAACACCGGTATTTTTTCCGGTGATCTGAAGTTCAGTATTAATGATACATATAAGGATTGGGGAATAATCAAAGTTGGTCAGAAGTCAAAAATTACCGTTGCTTATATCGATGATTGCAATGCTTCTAATGAAAAGAGCAAAAGGCTGGAGCAAGCAGCACAATTTCAACTTGCGGAAGCAAAGATATCCACTTCTGCAGAAGAAAAAAAGGGACTTAGCGGTTACCTGACCATCACCATTACAGAACCCGATGCTGACATTAGCAATACAAAGAATACAATACCGGTCAATATCACATCAAACACTTCCCCGGAGGGACTGGTACTGTGGCTTGAAGAAACCGGATCATCAACCGGAATATTCAAAGGAACTTTATATTGTTCGGATAAAAAGGTAACAGACAAAAAAAAGAAAGATGTTACAATCTTAATATCCTATGGAGATGTTTTGGATATAACATATAATGATACAACTTTGCCTGAAGGCAAAAGTAAAGAACTGAAAAAAAGCATTCCCTGCGTATATGATCAGGCAAGCATATCTTTGGATAAAAAGGTTTATACCGGTTACAACTCCGCCGCTGCTATTAAAGTGCATGATTCTGAAGCAAACCGGAATTCCAGAACAGTTGAACATATAAAAGTACACGTAAGCTCCGGTACTAACCCTTCAGGCTTCAACATCACTCTAGATGAAACCGGCAATGATACCGGAGAGTTCAAAGGAGTCATTCATTTTGGCAAAGCCACAAACCAAACAAGTAAAATATTGAGTGTTGCAACAGGAGATATCATCACAGCTTCGTATGACAGCCAAGGGGAAGTTAACAGCGGGACGATTACGGCAACTGCTTACTGGGAGGCTCATAATGCAGAGCTTAAACTGAACCAGGCGGTATACTATGGTAATGACTCCGAAATGAGAATCACTTTGAAGGATTATGATGCGGACAATAATCCTAAGCTGAAAGACAGAGTCACAGCATTGGCAGGCATTAAAAACAAAGCCGGTTCTGTAAAAGTAATCCTTACCGAAACAGGAAACAATACATGTGTATTTACCTGTTCTGTAATAATCAACAGCACTAAAAAAGGTGAAGTATTCACAATAAAAGCAGAAGACGGCGATATCCTGGAAGTGAGATATACCGATGAAGTCACTAAAGAAAACAAAAGCATTGAGCAAAAAGCATGCGCTTCTTGGAATACTGTAAAGCCATAGTTACAAACCAAAAGGTGCGGGTAGTTCACTACCTCGCACCTTTATTTCATTTATTATGCGTTTTTCTTCTTATTCAATGCCGCTTTTATAAACTCTCTGAAGAGCGGCTGCGGCCTGTTGGGCCTTGACTTGAATTCGGGATGGAACTGGCAGCCGAGGAACCATGGGTGATCCTTCAGTTCAACCATCTCAACAAGTCTTTCATCCGGGGATAATCCGCTAAGTATCATTCCATGGCCCATCATCCGGTCTCTGAACTGATTGTTGAACTCGTACCTATGCCTGTGCCTTTCAAATATAAGCTCTTCGCCATAGGCTTCATAGGCTCTGGTATTTTCCGCTACCTTGCAGGGATATAAGCCGAGGCGCATTGTTCCGCCCTTTTCGTCTATCTCCTCCTGCTCAGGCATCAAATGTATCACACCATAAGGCGTATTCTCATCAAGCTCGGTGCTGTGGGCTTCCTTAAGCCCCAATACGTTTCTCGCATATTCTACTACTGCTGTCTGCATTCCGAGGCATATCCCGAAATACGGGACTTTATTCTCCCTTGCATATTTGGCTACCAATATTTTACCGTCTATTCCCCTCGGTCCGAAACCTCCCGGTACAAGAATACCATCTACATCCTTCAGATATTCTTTTATGTTTTCTTCAAGTACATCTTCCGAATGAATCCATTTGATTTCAACCTCGGCATCGTTTGCAATGCCTCCGTGCTTCAAGGCTTCAGCAACCGACATATAAGCATCATGAAGCTCCACATATTTGCCAACAAGTGCAATAGTAACCTTATTCTTAAGATTTTTTACCTTATTAACCAATTCAGTCCATTCTGAAAGCTCCGCTTTGCCGCATTTCAACCCGAGCTTCTTTATTACCAGCGAATCCAAGCCCTCATTATGAAGCAGCAGCGGTACCTCATATAGGTTGTCGGCATCCATATTCTGTACTACCGAATCTCCCTCAAGATTGCAGAACAAGCCTATCTTATCCTTAAGGTCCTGTGATAACGGCTGCTCCGTCCGGCATACTATTATATCCGGCTGTATGCCTATGCTCCTGAGTTCCTTTACGCTGTGCTGGGTAGGCTTTGTCTTCAGCTCTCCGGCTTTTGAAAGATAGGGTACCAGAGTAACATGGATGAACAATACATTTTCGCTTCCGACTTCATATTTGACCTGTCTTATGGATTCCAGGAAGGGCAAGCTTTCTATATCACCGACTGTACCGCCGATTTCCGTTATGACAACATCAGGGCTTGATTCATTGGCAACCCTGTATATTCTCGATTTGATTTCATTGGTAATATGGGGGATTACCTGCACAGTGCCGCCCAGATAGTCACCTTTACGTTCCTTGCTTATTACCGACCAGTATATCTTGCCTGTCGTTACATTGCTGTTTTTTGTAAGATTCGTGTCTGTAAACCTTTCATAGTGGCCCAAATCCAGGTCTGTTTCTGCTCCGTCATCTGTTACAAATACTTCTCCGTGCTGGTACGGGGACATTGTTCCCGGGTCAAAGTTCAGGTATGGGTCCATTTTCTGCAGGCTTACCTTAAGTCCGCGGCTTTTCAGAAGCCTTCCCAATGATGCCGCAGTTATTCCCTTTCCAAGTGACGAAACAACTCCGCCGGTTACAAAAATATACTTTGTATTCGACAATTTATGTACCTCCGTTTCTTTCATATCTATATATATTAAAGTAATCTTTGATAATTATGGGCAATGGGCGATGGGCGATGGGCAATAGGTATAGCCAGTCTCTGTAGCTGTTCTATTTTTCTGCACTTCTTGCTTTTATTAAAGAACCTAACATTTTTCCTATCCTGCTGCACTTTACTTCCAGCTCATTCAGCTGCTTTTCGTCAATATATCCTATTTCCTTTGATATTTCAAATTGAGTGATCAGTTCCGCAAGTGAACCTTTTGCAATATACAGAAATCTTACTGCTTCTTTATCAGTTCCTCTTTCATCACCTTCAGCAATATTGCTTGGCACACTTACTGCAGAACGTCTTATTTGATTCTTTAGATCATAATCCCTATTAATTTCTCCAATAGAAGTAATATTATAAACTTCTACTGCCAAATCTTTAGCTGCCTTCCAAACTCCCAGATCTTTAAAACCATACTTGCCCATATATTCTCCTTTTTGCAAGAAAACATAATTAACTTAAATAGTATACCTATTTAATGATAAAAAATCAATATAAAATTAAACGGGCAATAGATAAAGCTTAACTTATACTATTGCCCGTATTTTATTGCCTATTGCCTAGCGCCCATTGCCCAACATTTTTTGAATCTCTGCCATTGCCCTGTCGAGTTGAGGGTCTGCCTTTCCAATGGCTTCTGTAAATTTGTTCTGCAGCGTTTTGAGGTCATTTGCGTCCATATCCGCATCCTGTTTGAGGTTGTTGCCCTTCTGGAAGCTGAGCACAGCGACTTTTGTACCTTCTCCGAATATACCGTCGGGATTCTTTATATCATATCCGAGAGCTTTAAGCCTTTGCTGCATTCCCAGTACGTCAAGCCCTATTATTCCGCTTTTGAGTGTTCTGTCACCCTTTATGGGGGCGTATTCTCCTGTTGCTGCAGAATTAGCCGCTTTCACCTCTATATCAGGGGTCAGTCCTATTCCGTCGAGGGAGAAACCGCTTGGAGTCAGGTAATTCGCTATTGTTATTTTTATTCCGTCCTGACCATTGATTCTCATTGTGTTCTGAACGGTACCCTTGCCATAAGTCTTTTCGCCGACAAGTATTCCGGTTTTTGAGTCTTTTATTGCTCCGGCCATTATCTCAGATGCTGATGCGCTTCCTCCGTCAACCAGAACAACCAGTTTGAACGGTGCTGCCTTGAGCTCCGAGCTGTAAGTGTCTACAATCTGATTCTTTACTTGTATCTTCACTATAGGCCCTTCCGGTATCAGAAGCTTGCATACATCTACAACCTGGTCCAGAAGTCCTCCGGGATTGCCCCTGAGGTCAATGATTACACCCTTTACACCCTTTGCCTTAAACTCATCCACAGCCTTTTTTACATTAACGAATGTGTTTTCATTGAACTCTGTAATCCTTATATATCCGACATTGCCTTCCTTTATTTCATATTTAACCGGATTTATCTTTATTTGTTCCCTGACAAGTTCAAAATATTGTATGCCTTGTACTCCGTCGCGCCTGATGCCTATCTTTACTTTAGTGCCCGCCTCACCTCTGATAAGGCTTGCAGCTTTGTCAGAGTCATATCCCGATATATCCGTGCCATTCACTTCCAAAATCTTATCCCCGGTTTTCAGGCCCGCCTTATAAGCCGGTGTTCCTTCGATAGGTGCAACTACTGTAATTCCATCTTCCTTTTTCTCAATTGTCACTCCGATACCTACTATTTCGCCGGTTATATCATTCATAAACTTGTCGTATTCTTCTGCGGTAAAATAGGTGCTGTGAGGGTCCAGAACTTCAAACATTCCCTTAAGCGCACCTCTTATAAGGTCTTCATCCTTCACATCTTTATAGTAATTATCCTTTATTATCCCCATCATTGTCTCAATTTTTTGGGCTGCTTCCGACTTTGCTGTGTCACCTTCCCCGCCGGGTGTCGTAAATGTGAAAATATCATCTGCCGTAACCGTCATAGTCAAAAGTATAAGTATCAATAACACCGGTAAAAAAACCTTGTATAATCTTTTCTTCAATTTATTCCACTTCCTCCATCAATTTTTATAGTACTGTAAAGTTACGGGTAACACGGACCACACGGATGTTCCACGGATTTACACGGAGGATTCTGTTATACTTTTCGATACTTACGCAATCTATCAATATTCGATGCTTTTTCTGTTATCCATTCAT
>JBLNDG010000144.1:0-3179 GCA_050261415.1 Caulobacteraceae bacterium
TAAAATTATACAATATTTGTGGATTTACGTTGACTGTTTTGGCCACTTTTCACACAGTCTGACGGTTCTCTTGTTTGACATCTGATTGGTACATAATTATGCTTTATAAATTTCGTGTATGGTCAAACCAGTAATTCTGGCGATTTGCCTCAAGCTCAATCCTTCGATTTGTTTAAGTTGTAGTAGTATTCTTTTCCACTCATCCGTCGGCAATTGCTGCAGAACTTCTATTGGCCGCCCATTCAATTTTTCTGAAATAACCTGCCTTGCTATCTCTTGACTTAAACGTTTTTGCCCGAGATCGTCCAGGCAATGATCATCGTTTTCTTCGGCTTCAAAAATCTGCATTCTTTCAACCGCTTTTTCCTTACGGTTATCAAAAAGTCCTAAGATTAATTGTTTCTGCGTTAAACCTGCTGGGTTTTCTATGGCTCCATAATATACTCGACAACTACTCCAATAGTAGTCGTCTGGTTTAAGCACGAGTTTAGCTTTAACCGGATTTTGATGGATATATCGAATGACTGTCAGCAGGTACTCTATTCTATCATCCCTTATGCCAGAGAACAATAGAAGAACGAAATCGCTCCGCGATGGCCTTGGATAGTATTCGCCCGGAATAAAATCACATAAGAATGAAAAAGTATGCCCTTTTTGTGGTATTGTTTAATCGCCAAACCAAACAACCCAGAAAGAAGCATACTTTTTACTTTTATGATTATACCATGTACGAAGAAACAAATACATGCACGTATTGAAACAGCCAGGCCACCTCCTACCTTCTGATGCAATGGATTGGTATGTACAAACCATCAAAAATCAGGAGGTAGTTTCATGAATCACTACGAACAAGAGATCGGCCTGTACTTCGAACTCAAAGGGACTCCAGATTCTTCAAGAGAATCATATTCACGAAGGATTTATGCATTTGTAAATTTTATGCAAGACCGGCATAAGTGCATGGAAGACATTACAGAAAGCGATATCCAGCAATACATCCTTTATCTTAAGAAGGAAAAAGGGCTTTCGGCAGGGACCATCAACAACTATATTTCCGCCATCAAGTTTTTTTACACCTGTATATTGGGTAAGGAATTGAATCCAAAGAAAATCCCCCGGATGAAAAGGATGCGTAAATTCCCGGTAATACCTCCAAAGCCGGATGTGCTGGCGATCTTGAGTGCAACCGCTAACCTTAAACATAAAGCCATTTTAGTGCTAATATACGGAAGCGGTTTACGGGTTGGAGAAGTAGCAAAGCTAAAGATTTGTGATATTTGCAGTAAAAGTATGCGGGTTCGGGTAGAAGAAGCCAAGCATAATACAAACCGGTATACCATTTTATCTGATACAGCTCTTGAGGTGCTGCGAAAATATTTCAGGAAATACTTTTCTTTCACAGGCTACAAGCCTGACGACTGGCTTTTTCCAGGGAAAAACGCAAACGAGCACATTCATGTCAAGACCATAAAGAATACCCTGATCAAGCTGCGGAACCGGCTGCAACTGGACCAGAATATTTCCGCACATACATTGCGGCACTGTTTTGCTACACATGCCATGGAGGATGGAGTCGATCCCGTGTTCATCCAGCAAATGCTGGGTCATAAAAATCTTCAGACTACGTTGACCTACCTCCACATGACTTCAAAGAGCCTTATGGGTATAAAGAGCCCGCTTGATACCTGTTATGGCGACACAAAATGACTACCGTACAGGATATTTTCCTTCAGTTTTATTCCCGGTATGAACAAAGCTATACTCCATCCACACAGCAAGCTAAGGCCTGTAGGGACATCATGAGTTGCAGGACTGCGGCTTTAGGTGGTCATGTTTTTGAATGCGAAGAATGTGGCCATATTGCTGTACGTTACAATTCATGCCGGAACCGGCATTGCCCCTTGTGCCAGGGTGTTACCAAGGCTGTTTGGGTGGACCAAAGGAGCAAAGATATCCTCAATGCCCCTTACTTCCATGTGGTATTTACAGTGCCGCAGCAACTTCATCAACTGATTTATCAAAATCAGGAACTGCTTTATGGTTTGATGTACAAAGCTGTTGGCGAAACCCTTTCGGAGCTTTCCGAAGATAAAAAACATCTTGGCGCACAGGTCGGCTTTTTTTCCCTGCTGCATACTTGGGGACAGGATTTGCACTATCATCCGCACATCCATACGGTGGTATTGGCAGGTGGGCTAACAAAGCTCAACCAATGGCAAAACAGCAGCAAAAATTTCTTTATTCCTGTAAAGGTACTGTCAAAAAAATTCCGTGGCAAATATCTGCACTACATAAAACAATACTACCTTCAAAATCTGCTTCAGTTTTATGGAAATGCACAGGAATACCAGAATCCAAAGTTTTTCAGGGATTTGCTCGATCAGTGTTATGCCCAAGACTGGTACACCTACACAAAAAAGACTTTTTCCGGTCCTTTGGCTGTGGTCCAATACTTGGGAAGGTACACTCACCGGATTGCCATATCCAACACCCGGATAGTTTCAATGGATGAGCATACGGTGACAATTACCGTAAGAGATCATAAATCCAATAGCCAGACAAGGACTCTAACGCTGGAAGGCTTTGAATTTATCCGGCGGTTTTTGATGCATGTACTTCCGAAAGGTTTTGTCAAAATCAGGCATTATGGGCTACTTGCAAACCGCAACAAAAAGACAAAGCTTAAACTGTGCAGAAAACTAACCTGCAGCCCTACTTACAAGCCCAAATTTGAAGGTCTTAAAACCATTGAGATTCTTTGTATTCTGGTGGGCAGGGATGTAACGGTTTGTCCTGTATGCGGGGAAGGTAGACTGCGGGCAGCGTATTCGTTAGCCTCAGGGTCTTCACCATAATGGCTGTTGGAATTGAATATATACTTCCATACTTCAAAGCCCTTTTTTGGGGAGGGGGAAGGTATGCCCAAATTAAGCCGGCTAAATGAAAAAATGCCCCCAGGGTGTAAAAAACAGGAAAGATCAGATGCCAAAAGCTAATAGAAAAAAAATTGAAAATCCATAGTCCGGAAAGACGCGACTTCATTCTTCTGGGGCAATCAAAAATTTTGCGTGTAGTGGATTGCTCATAGGTATTGTTAAGGCTCAACAAGCAGCTAATAACTGCCAGTTGAGCCTTTTTCACGCGCAAAACTTCCGATTGACCCCTTTAAGAACCGTCCC
>JBLNDG010000145.1:0-3408 GCA_050261415.1 Caulobacteraceae bacterium
CTGTTAAGTCCAACAGTTTCGAGGAGGCTGTATATCCTTTCCATTCTTTCCTTGCCGCTCATGATACCATGTATGTCAATACCTTCACCTATTATATCCCCTACTGTCATTCTTGGATTCAGGGATGCATAAGGATCCTGGAATATCATCTGTGCTTTTTTTGTAAATTCTTTATGTTCAACCTTGGACATCTTGTGAACATCCTTGCCGTCGAACAGTACTTCCCCGCCGGTTGCTTCATAAAGTTTAATCATGGTTCTACCGGTAGTGGATTTTCCGCACCCGGATTCTCCAACAAGGCCGAGGGTTTCTCCTTCATAAATGTAGAAGGAAAGGTCATCTACCGCCTTCAATACATGTCCATTGCCAACGTTAAAGTATTTTTTCAGATTTTTTACTTCAATAAGCTTCTTATCCTTATTCATTCTATTTTTCCCCTCCTATTCCTACCGGTGGATTTACCTTGGGGGCATTCGGATGAGTAAGCCAGCAGGCAGAATGGTGTCCTTCCGCAACCTCAGTAAATTCAGGCTGCTTTTCCTTACAAATGTTCATACAATATTCACATCTTGCTGCAAATCCGCATCCTGCAGGAGGAGCAAACAAATCCGGAGGTGTGCCTTCTATCGGCATCAGGTTTTCTTTCTGCTTAGCATCAAGTCTTGGTACGGATTTCAACAATCCCCATGTATATGGGTGCTTGGGCCTGTAGAATATGTCTTCAAGTGTACCGCTTTCAACAATTTTACCAGCATACATAACTATTATTCTCTGTGCCATATCTGCAACAACGCCCAAATCATGAGTGATAAGTATTATTGCAGTATTCAACTCCTTCTGGAGGTCCTTCATCAAGTCTATTATTTGTGCTTGTATTGTAACATCAAGAGCAGTTGTAGGTTCATCCGCTATAAGAAGCTTTGGGTTACATGCAAGTGCTATAGCTATCATCGCCCTCTGTCTCATACCGCCACTGAACTCATGTGGGTACTGCTTCAATCTTCTTTCTGCGTTAGGTATATTAACAAGCTTCAGCATCTTCAAAGCCTCTTCATGGGCTTGTTCACTCTTCAGATGTCTATGCTTTATCAAACCTTCCATGATTTGTTTCCCAACCGTCATAGTCGGGTTCAGTGAAGTCATAGGGTCCTGGAATATCATACCTATTTCTGAACCCCTGATTGCCTGCATTTCTCTTTCGGAAAGCTTTAATACTTCTTTCCCGTTAAACATTATATTCCCATTTTTTACTCTGCTTGGAGGTGAAGGGATAAGCCTCATTATGGATTGAGCTGTAACGCTTTTCCCGCATCCGGATTCTCCAACGATTGCCAGAGCCTCTCCTTTGTCCAGGTAGAAGGTTACGCCTCTTACTGCTTTAACCTCTCCTGCATAGGTATCAAAGGATACTTCCAAATTATTTACTTCCAAAAGTCTTTCCATTCTATTCCTCACCTCTACTTTCTCAATCTTGGGTCGAGTGCGTCTCTCAAGCCATCACCAAGCATGTTGAAGGACAACATAGCTATACTGATAGCTGCCGCCGGGAACAGGAGCAGATGAGGATAAGCAGTGATTCTTGTCTGCCCTGTAGCTGCCAAAGTACCCCAGCTTGCAAGAGGCTGCGGCACACCCATACCTATAAAGCTTAAGAAAGCTTCAAAGAATATAGCACCTGGTATCGAGAATGTCAATCTTACGATAATCTGACCTATAACATTAGGTACAAGGTGCTTTCCTATTAATCGTGAAGGGCTTGCACCCAGTGTTTTCGCTGCTAATACGAATTCCTGCTCCTTTACCTGTAGTATCTGCCCTCTGACTATTCTAGCCATAGGCAGCCAGTGTATGGAGGAAATCGCTATAATAACCGTAAGTAACCCTGGTCCCATAACCATTATAAGAAGAATCATCATTACAACTTCAGGTATAACATACAACACGTCTACAATACGCATCATTATGTTATCAACCATTCCGCCTTTGAAACCGGAAATTCCACCGTATATTACACCAATAACCAATTCAATAAATGCGCCTGTCAATCCTATTAAGAGCGATATTCTGGCTCCTACCCATACCCTGACAAACAGGTCACGGCCCAATTCGTCTGTACCAAACCAGTGGCCTTGCACCATAGGTTTTGCATTTGTAAGCATTAAGTTCTGTTCAGAGAACGAATATTTTGAAAATATCGGCACAAAAATTGCCATTAAGCTTAGAATTATTAATATTATCAACGCTGTTATCGCGGCAGGATTCTTCTTCAGTCTTCTCCATGCATCCTGCCAGTAAGTCAAGCTCGGCCTCACAATTGCCTGTGCAACGCTTAAATCTTTACCAACAACCTTAAACTGTTCCTTCTGCAATTCCATTTCCATTTCAAAATCCCCCCTTTGCTATTTGCTAGAACTATCAATTCTTATTCTCGGGTCTATAAGTCCGTATAATATATCAACAAGTAAGTTCATGAATACCATCATTGCGCCTACAAATGCCGTCATACCTGTTATCAATGGGTAGTCCTGAGTATTTATGCTCTGTACATAGAACTTACCTATACCAGGTATTGCAAATATTGTTTCAACAACGAAGGAACCTGTCAGTACAAACGCAATCCATGGACCAAGTATTGTTATTACAGGAAGTATTGCGTTTCTTATTTCATGACTCCAGACAATTTTCAAGGTGGACAAGCCCTTAGCTTTTGCAGTCTTTACATAATCCTGTCCAAGAACATCCAACATACTTGAACGCATGAACCTTGCCACCTGCGCAATCATACCGAGTGCCAGCGCAAAGGTCGGCATTATTGTATATTCAAAACCCTTCCACTGCGCAACAGGCAAGAGTCTCAGCTTCACTCCCACAAAATATTGAAGTGTTGCTGCTACAACGAAGGCAGGTATCGACACCCCGATTATAGCAACAAAGATTGAAAACCGGTCCCAACCCTTACCATGGTTGAGTGCCGCAACTATACCCAATAGCAATCCTAATGTAAATCCTACAATAATTGCTCTCAATCCAAGGCTGGCTGAATAAGGGAAACCCTCTGCCAGAATTGTATTGACCGTCCTATCCTTTCTCTGGAAGGACATTCCCATATCACCTTTTAAAAAGTTTTTAAGATAAAGTCCGTACTGTACAACTAGAGGTTTATCAAGTCCGTAGTGAGCTCTTAACTGTTCTTTAAGTTCGGGTATGACTCTTTTTTCATTCATGAAGGGGTCTCCTGGTATTGCCTGCATCATGAACCATGTCAGGCTGACAACGATCCATATTGTAACCAAAGCAGCTGCAATACGCTTCATAATGTACTTAAACATCTCTTCCAAACACCACCTTTTCTTTTTTTATTTTATTTAATCAACTTTCGCAGGACGAAACAGTTAGTTTCACCTTGAT
>JBLNDG010000146.1:0-10719 GCA_050261415.1 Caulobacteraceae bacterium
CTTTATTTTGTTTTTGATACGAGTTTATTTGGGGGATATAATGTTTGTATATTACAAAAGAACCCGAATCTCGCAGAACAGATATCTATTAAAAGGAAATATAGTGTTATCAAAAGCATAGCATGAGAAAGCGCTATTCGGTTCATCGGCTATGCTTTTTTCGCATATAAATAGAGGTTATATGGGGAAAGGGTTATGGAATTCGTACCAATCTGGATTATTACGGACAATGTGTGATGCTATTACTATATAGATTTTTCAATACTTTGTGACCCTTCAATTATATAGCTCTATTTGCATAATGATTAGGCTTTTTTTGGGGGATATAATGTTGTATAACAAAATAAAATTGTATTAGCATACATGGCTTAATAAAGTAAAGAAATACTCATTAGGCCATGTATTTTATTGGAATTTCTGATTAGAATGGAAATGGGTCATAAAGCTTGAGGTCAGTAAAATTAATGCCGGAACCGTCCAAATTCATGCATAAGATTGAGCAATTCCGGCATAATACGACCAATTAAATATGGGTGAGCATATGTGGAGGATATGTAATTATTGCCTACACAATAAATAAATTATTATTCTAGCCATACAGGCACTTGAAAATACATATATTAACAATGTAACAATTTACATAAAATGTTGCTTAAAAAATTTCGACAAAAAAACAGCCATTCTTACATAAATATACCACCATTGTAAAAATCATTCAAATTTTTTTGGAAAAGTGTCTTATAGCAACTTTAGCACAAAAATTACTTGACGATGGGAGTGCGGAGCAGACTCAAAAAAGCCAGGGTTTAATAAAAAATATTATGATGTTAGTTTTGTTTACTGTAATTATTTCAATAGTGCTGGCACTTATTATTTCGAAAATAATATCCAAGCCGATCATAAAGTTGTCACATGTTGTTGATATAATTGCACAAGGGGATTTGACAGTTGATGGAATACACATAAAGAATAGGGATGAGGTAGGCGGCAAACTCATTTAATAAAATGCTTAATAATTTGAGGGATGTTGTGAAAAAGGTAATATTAAGCTCTGAGGAAGTAGCGACATCAGCACAAGAGTTAATGGCAGGAAGTGAGACTGCGTCGTCTGCATCGGAAGAAATTACAGCGTCAATACAGAATGTTTCATTGAATATAGAAAATCAAAAAGACGGTATCAACAACATATCAGGTACAATGAACGAGATGTCGGCAGGAATAGAACAAACCAGCGCAAATATGCAGAATGTTAACAGCAATGCACTATCAATAAATAAGCTATCTCAAAAAGGCCAGGAATCGTTAAAGAACGTAGTTGATCAAATGGGAGTTATCAGCAAAAACTCTACGGATTCGGTAAAGTTAGTAAAAGCTCTTGGAGAAATGTCGAAGAAGGTTGATGATATTATCAAAATTATAACAGGCATATCAAGCCAGACTAATCTTTTGGTACTAAATGCAGCAATAGAAGCGGCGAGGGCAGGCGAGCAGGGTAGAGGGTTCTCAGTGGTTGCCGAGGAAGTCAGAAACCTGGCGGAACAATCAAATGCTGCAGCAGTTGAAATATCAAAGACAATTCAAAGGATGAACGAAGAAATAGAAAATGTTATTAGTGTAATTGAATCAGGGGCATCAGAGGTCGAAACCGGATCACAGGTTGTAAATGAAGTAACCCGATTGTTTCAGGATATATCAAACGGATTTGAGGATATACTTTCGCAAGTGCAGGAAGTCAGTGCTGCTTCGCAGGAAAAGTCGGCAGGAACCCAGGAGGTTGTATCATCAATTGATACGGTCGCCGAAGCTTCCAATAAGAATGCAATGGGTGTTCAAAACGTAGTTGCTGCAGTTGAAGAGCAGACAGCAACCATGGAGGAAATTACGAATAGTGCAACGTCTCTTGCTCAACTTGCTACAGAATTGGACAATACAGTAAAAATATTCAAGGTAAAGTAAGAAGGCTTCACCGCAGCTGATACTGCAAATATTACGGGTTTTATCATTAGTATATTATTCTTAATAATCAACACCTTAGTATATTATTGCTAATTATTGGGTAAATTAGTAATAATAACGGAGGTGTTTTTTATGTCGACCAATCTGGCAACCAAGGATCCCAAGAAGTCTAAGCAGCTGACAAAAATAATCAGCGGAATAATAAATATTGCATTACCCATTAATGAATTAAGCGGGGAAGAAGAATTCTGCCAGATAGTTCTGAAGGCCAAACAGGAAATGAACGATGCCCAGAATTATTTTGACAATGTAACAGAACCCGAGCTTATCGATCACGCAATATATAGATTGGAGGCGGCAAAATCCCACTATACATATCTTTTAAGGCAGGCAAAAGCAAAGGGAATTAGTGTAAGCATAAATATTTGACAGTATAACGATAATTGGGTAATAAAAAGCAGGGTCGGTAATATAAATAATTAGTGAACAAGCATATTATGTTTGGTTTGATATAGTATTTTACTAAAGGGGGATTTAAATTGCCGCAGATAGATGTATTCTCCATATTGGCGATTTTTCTTGCTATTGGTGCTGTTTATATTATCGGGGTGCTTCTTGTACTGCCAATAAAAATCATTGTAAGACTGGTGATAAATGGAATAATAGGGGCTGTTGCACTCTTTATAATCAATATTTTCGGAGGGCTAGTGGGTATTACCATAGGGATAAACCCTATTACAGCTTTGATTGCAGGGTTCCTAGGGATACCTGGAATTATACTGTTGTTATTTCTACAATACATATTGTGATTCATTTAACAATTTTTTAAGATGTGGGAACGAACTGCTTCCAGACTTAGGCAAATGCCGTTGGAGGCAGCCTTTTTTTTCAAAAAAAATCCCCATAAAGTTTGACATTGTATACAATGTTTAATATACTAGAAATAGTACCCAGCTAAATATTTACCTTAAAATAAATATTTAATTTATTATTATTTATAGGGGGTCTCATAATGGCTAAGAAAATGAAGACAATGGACGGAAATACCGCAGCCGCATATGTTTCATATGCTTTTACCGATGTCGCTGCCATATTTCCGATAACTCCATCATCGCCTATGGCCGAGAACGTAGATGAATGGGCAGCTCATGGACAGAAGAATATATTCGGCCAGCAGGTAAAAGTTGTTGAACTGCAGTCAGAAGGCGGAGCAGCCGGTGCAGTTCACGGATCGTTGTCAGCAGGTGCTTTGACAACAACATACACAGCATCCCAGGGATTACTTCTGATGATACCTAACATGTACAAAATTGCCGGCGAATTACTGCCAGGAGTTTTCCATGTTACAGCCCGTGCGCTTGCAAGCCACGCTTTGTCAATATTTGGTGATCATTCAGACGTAATGGCTACAAGACAGACAGGCTTTGCATTGCTTGCATCAAACTCAGTACAGGAAGTAATGGACCTTGGTGGAGTTGCACATCTTGCTGCAATAAAATCAAAAGTTCCTTTCCTGCATTTCTTCGATGGTTTCAGAACTTCCCACGAAATTCAGAAGATCGAAGTAATTGACTATAAGGATTTCGAAAAGCTGGTTGACATGGACGCAGTAAATGAATTCAGAAACAGAGCTCTGAATCCTGAGCATCCTGTAACCAAAGGTACTGCACAGAACCCTGATATATTCTTCCAGGCAAGAGAAGCTTGCAACAAATACTATGAACAGGTACCTGATATAGTAGCAAATTATATGGCTGAAATCAGCAAGCTTACTGGCAGAGAGTATAAGCCGTTTACATACTATGGTGCAAAAGATGCAGAAAACATCATAGTTGCTATGGGCTCAATTACAGAAGCAATAGAAGAATCTATAGACTACCTCGCAGCAAAGGGAGAAAAGGTTGGTGTTGTTAAAGTACACCTGTACAGGCCTTTCTCAGCTAAGTACTTCTTTGATGTATTGCCGAAGACAGTTAAGAAGATAGCTGTTCTTGATAGAACAAAGGAACCCGGTGCACTTGGAGAACCGCTTTATCTCGATGTTCGTGCACTGTTCTACAATAAGGCAAATGCGCCTGTTATTGTTGGCGGAAGATACGGTTTAGGTTCAAAGGATACAACACCCGCACAGATTCTTGCAGTATATGATAATTTGAAATCCAGCAATCCAAAAGACGGATTTACAATCGGCATAGTAGACGATGTAACACATCTGTCACTGGATGTTAAGCAGGAAATAAATACTGCTCCAGAGGGCACAATAAGATGCAAGTTCTGGGGGCTTGGATCCGACGGTACAGTAGGAGCCAACAAGAATGCTATAAAAATCATTGGTGACAAGACTGACCTGTACGCTCAGGGATATTTCGCTTATGACTCAAAGAAGTCAGGCGGGGTAACAATCTCACACCTTAGATTTGGTAAGAAGCCGATTAAGTCGACTTATCTCATAAATGAAGCTGATTTCATCGCTTGCCATAACCAGGCATATGTTAATCAGTATGACCTTCTCAGCGGATTGAAGGATGGAGGTACCTTCGTATTGAACTGCATATGGAGCCCTGAAGAATTGGATGAAATGCTTCCGGCTAATATGAAGAAGTACCTGGCAGACCACAAGATCAATTTCTATACTTTAAATGCTACAAAGATAGCTGCTGAAATAGGTCTTGGAAACAGAATCAACATGATAATGCAATCGGCATTCTTCAAGCTTGCAAATGTAATTCCGATAGAGGATGCAGTTAAGTACTTGAAGGAAGCTATTGAGAAATCCTACGGCAAAAAAGGTGAAAAGGTCGTTGCAATGAACTGCAAAGCCGTAGATCAGGGAATAGATGCTCTTGTAAAGATTAACGTTCCTGAAAGCTGGAAGGGTGTCAAGGAAGAAGCTGCAGCGGCAGTTGAAGCTCCTGAATTTATAAAGAATGTACTTATTCCTATGAACAGACAGGAAGGGGATAAGCTCCCTGTAAGTACATTTGTGGATGCAGCTGACGGTTCATTCCCAATGGGTACAGCAGCATATGAAAAGAGAGGTATAGCTGTTGATATTCCGGAATGGCAGCTAGACGCTTGCACACAGTGTAACCAGTGCTCATTTATCTGCCCTCATGCAGCAATAAGACCTATACTTGTAAATGAAGAAGAAGGCAAGAAAGCTCCGGCAGGCTTTGCAACAAAGAAAGCAATAGGCAAGGGCCTTGAAAACCTCTCCTACAGAATGCAGGTAAGTCCGCTGGATTGCACAGGCTGCGGCAACTGTGTAGATATCTGCCCGGCTAAGCAGAAGGCACTTGTTATGAAACCTCTTGGTACACAGACAGATAAGGAAATTGACAACTGGAACTTCGCTGTGACTGTTCCGGTAAAGGATAACTTAACATCAAAGACTACAGTTAAAGGCAGCCAGTTTGCACAGCCTTACCTTGAATTCTCAGGCGCATGCGCAGGCTGCGGTGAAACACCTTATGCAAAGGTTATTACACAGCTCTTTGGTGATAGAATGATAATCGCAAATGCAACAGGTTGTTCCTCAATTTGGGGAGCTTCAGCACCATCTATGCCATACTGCAAAGATGCACAAGGCAAAGGTCCGGCATGGGCTAACTCATTGTTTGAAGACAATGCTGAATACGGATACGGTATGGCAGTTGCAATAAAACAGATAAGAGCAAGACTTACAGATATAATGAATGAAGCTTTGGCACTTGATATGCCTCAGGAATTCAAAGATGCTTATAAGGCATGGCTGGATGGCAAGGATGATGCAGATGCAAGCAAGGCAGCAACTGCACAGATACTTCCTCTCCTTGGAAAAGTTAATACTCTTAGCGGAAGGGCTAAGGAAATAGCAGCCGAAATAGCCGATAAGAAAGACTACCTGATTAAGAAGTCTGTATGGGTAGTCGGCGGTGACGGATGGGCATATGATATCGGATACGGCGGACTCGACCATGTACTTGCTTCAGGAGAAAATGTAAATGTACTTGTATTTGATACTGAAGTTTACTCCAACACTGGCGGTCAGTCATCCAAGTCAACACCGGTCGGTGCAGTGGCTAAGTTTGCAGCATCAGGCAAGAAGGTTAAGAAAAAAGACCTCGGCATGATTGCAGCAACTTATGGATACGTATATGTTGCACAGGTAGGTATGGGTGCAGACAAGAACCAGTTCCTCAAGGCTATAACAGAAGCCGAAAAATATGACGGACCTTCACTCATAATTGCTTATGCTCCATGTATCAACCACGGTATCAAGGAAGGCATGGGAAGAACACAGGCTAATACAGCTCAGGCAGTTGATGCAGGATACTGGCACCTGTGGAGATACAACCCTGAACTCAAGAAGGAAGGAAAGAATCCGTTCACATTGGATTCCAAAGAGCCAAAGACAAGCTTCAGAGACTTCCTCATGGGCCAGGTAAGATATACATCCCTTGTAACTACCTTCCCGAAAGAAGCAGAAGAGCTTTTCGCAAAGGCAGAGAGGGAAGCAAAGGAAAAATACGAAAACTACAAGAAGATGGCAGAAAACTAATAAAGCCACAAAAACCGGTTGAAATCAACCGGTTTTTATTTTTTAGAGGACATTCTGCGTGTGCCAGGTCAGCAATCTGAGGCTGTTAATAGACTGTATAATCGGGTTGGCTTGACAGGAAGACATGTAGCGAAGGTAATGATTGAAGTCAATATGAGCACTGAATAAAGCAAGATTACAAAACTCATAAAAGAGAAAGTACAAAGCCTGGATGTGGAGGTGCCCGGTGTCGAAGATCCGGGTAATATGGATAAAAATAATAAAAATGTAAAATATAGGGTTTTGATAGACGCTTGTTATAGTGAGTACTATATGCGAGACTGTATACATATAGATTTGAACTATTGAATTGACGAATGAGGACATTTTCTGATGTATGAAGGGTATGAGACACAGTAAAAAATAACTTTGTGTAAATAAATGGACCATATGAGCACAGTATGGAATAAGAAAATAACAGCTATAAAAATACGCTGAGGGTTATGCCGCTTGTTTTTATAGCTGTTATTTTTATGCTTCGTTATAAAAAAAATAAAAATACGCAAAATATTCAAGATATATTAATAAGCCACAAACTGAAAGGAGGAAAAAAATTGGGCAAACTTATAGAAATACGTTGGCACGGCCGTGGGGGGCAAGGTGCAAAAACCGCATCTCTTTTACTTGCAGATGCTGCTTTTAATACCGGTAAGTATATACAAGGGTTTCCCGAATATGGTCCTGAACGGATGGGTGCCCCGATAACGGCTTACAACAGGATAAGTGACGAAAGGATCAATATCCACTCAAATATTTACGAACCGGATTATGTTGTCGTAGTTGATGAATCACTGTTGTCTTCTATTGATGTTACAGCGGGGCTCAAGGAATCAGGAGCAATAATAATTAATACAGGCAAGTCGCCGGATGAAGTAAAAAAATATCTCAAAGGGTACAAAGGAAAGGTTTGTACAATTGATGCAAGGAAAATTTCGGAGGAAACATTGGGCAAGAACTTCCCGAATACTCCCATGCTGGGAGCGGTGGTAAAGGTCAGTGGGGTAATGGATCTCCAAAAGTTCCTGGAGGATATGAAAGGTTCCTTTGCCCACAAATTTGCTACCAAGCCTGAGGTAATAGACGGAAACATGAAGGCCCTTGAACGCTCTGTGCAGGAGGTGCAAGGTCTATGAGCACCAAAGAGTATAAGAAAATGACCCCGGAAACTCCATGGCAGGAGATAACACCTGGTGGAACTATTTATGAAAGCGGAAATGCAGAAGGCTATAAGACCGGTGATTGGAGGGCCATGCGCCCGGTCTGGATTGAGGAAAAATGTACGCAGTGTATGTTATGTCCTCCTACCTGCCCTGATACTGCAATACCGGTTAAGGACAGCAAGAGACTGGACTTTGACTATGACCACTGCAAAGGCTGCGGGGTATGTGTTAAGGCATGCCCTTTTGATGCTATAGATTTTATTAAGGAAGAAGAAAAGGAAGAACAGGAGGTGTAAGCTCATAGGGAATATAACTCCTTAGAGCATATACATATGGCAATAAGGGAAAGATTATCCGGAAATGAAGCAATAGCCGTAGCAATGAGGCAGATAAATCCTGATGTGGTGGCTGCATTTCCTATAACCCCGTCAACAGAAATACCGCAGTATTTCTCGCAGTTTGTGTCCAATGGAAAGGTGCAAACGGAATTTGTTGCAGTAGAATCGGAGCATAGTGCAATGTCTGCATGCATAGGTGCCCAGGCTGCAGGTGCGAGAACGATGACCGCAACTTCAGCAAACGGCCTGGCACTGATGTGGGAAATGCTTAATATTGCTTCGGCAATGAAGCTGCCTATTACAATGAGTTGCGTAAACAGGGCTATATCAGGACCTCTTAATATTCATAACGATCATAGTGATTCCATGGGTGCAAGGGACTCCGGCTGGATACAGCTATACAGCGAGACCAACCAGGAGGCATATGACAACATCCTTCAAGCTATAAGAATAGCTGAGCATAAGGATGTGCAGCTGCCTGTCATGGTCTGCCAGGACGGCTTCATTACCAGCCATGCTGTAGAAAATATTGAACTTCTCGAAGACGATAAGGTAAAAGCGTTTGTAGGTGAATACAAACCTGAACATTATCTTTTAAACCCTAACGAAAATATTGCTGTAGGCCCTTTGGATCTTCCGGCACACTGCTTTGAACATAAGAGGGAACAAGCTCAAAGTATGCTGAATGCCAGGAAAGTCATACTTGATATAGCAGCCGAATATGAGAAAGTATCGGGCAGAAAATATGAGTATTTTGAAAAATACCAGCTTGATGATGCAGAAGTTGCTATTGTATTATTAAATTCAACTGCAGGAACAGCGAAGACTGTAGTTGATTCACTCAGAGGAAAGGGCATAAAGGCTGGTCTTTTGAAGCTAAGGGTATTCAGGCCATTTCCTGCAGAAGAAATCGCACAAGCCCTAAAAAATATAAAAGCTGTTGCTGGTATGGATAAAGCCGAAAGTAATTCCGGGGTGGGAGGACCACTTGGAGGTGAAGTCAGGTCTGCTTTATATGGAAGGGCCGATGGGATCAAAGTAGTAAACTATATATACGGTTTAGGCGGCAGGGATGTAAGGGCAGAAGATATTGAGACGGTTTACAATGATCTGTTGGGCATAGTTAAGAGCGGCCAGGTCGGAGAAACCTATAGATATGTAGGAGTAAGAGGATAGGAGGCGAGTATTTTTCATGGCATATAATATAAAGGAAGTAATGAACAAACCGGATAGACTGACGGGCGGGCACAGAATGTGCGCCGGCTGTGGTGCACCAGTTACAGTAAGAACAGTCCTTAGAGCTTTGAAAACCGAAGATCATGCTGTATGCGGAGCAGCAACAGGCTGTCTTGAAGTGTCAACATACTTATATCCGTATACAGCGTGGAAGGATTCATTCATACACACTGCCTTCGAAAATGTAGGAGCCACAATAAGCGGAGCAGAGGCAGCATATACTGCTCTCAGGAGAAAAGGCAAGCTTGACGAAACATACAAATTCATTGCCTTTGGAGGAGACGGGGGAACCTACGATATAGGATTGCAGTCCCTTTCAGGAGCAATGGAGAGAGGCCATGACATGGTTTATGTATGTTATGATAATGAGGCTTACATGAACACAGGGATACAGAGATCCTCAAGCACACCAAAGTACACTGACACTACTACAAGCCCCCAGGGTTCCGTTTTACCGGGGAAACAACAGTTCAAGAAGGATTTGACAGGTGTTATGGCAGCACATCATATACCATATGTAGCTCAGACTACACTAACGGCTAATTTTAAGGATCTTTACGAGAAAGCAGAAAGGGCGATTTATAAAAAAGGCCCTGCATTTCTCAATGTCCTTGCCCCATGCCCAAGAGGCTGGAGGTATGACACGCCCGACTTGATGCAAATATGCAAACTGGCTATGGATACGTGCGTATGGCCGCTGTATGAAGTTGACGAAGGCGTCTGGAAGCTTAACTATAAACCAAGAAAAAAACTTCCTGTAATCGAATATCTAAAGCCACAGGGGAGATTTAAACATCTTTTCAAGGACGAGAATAAGGGTTTGATTGATGAAATCCAGGCAGAAGTAGATAAAAAATGGGAAGAACTATTGAAAAAATGTGGTGAAACGGCTTGATTAAAAGCGTGCAGCAGTGCACGTTTTTTTTGAAAACTTTTTGTGCCATAGTATTAAAAAAGCATATTTACACAGAATATAGCTGACTATGCAATATCGGAGGTAATGTAATGGAAATTCTGAATGGACCGGCTCTTTTAAATAAGGATAGAATAATAATATCCAATCCGGAGCAGTATGAACGCGTAGAAATAAGAAACTTGAATTATGACGATGGCGAAGGCTTGGCAGGCTATAATGGAAATGTAATTGTGGGCTACGGAAGCAATATTAAGGACATTTTCTTCCTATCCATCAATAAGTTGAAGAAGGATGACATGGAGACAATATGTGATAAGGTGTCGGACCAGTTCGGCCAGGATAATGAGCTTATAAACCTTATTATATTTAATGGTGAAAGTATAATATATAATCTGAATGATGAGGATTCAGACACTGAGGATGAAATTCCCAGTTGACTTCGGAGGATGGACATGATAAACTAAAGTTCCTGCCTCGGAAACAGAGCAGAAAAGCAGACAAAAAACGGAAGACAGAAAGTTACCTCAAAAAACC
>JBLNDG010000147.1:0-3526 GCA_050261415.1 Caulobacteraceae bacterium
AACATGGAATTGAGCAGTTCCTCCGACACTTTCAGAATCAGCATCCTCATATATTCCTGCTGTTGTTCGGTATAGCTGCTTATAAAATTGTTATACCTGTCTATTGATAAAACTGCACAAACATAGTTGCTGTATGTAAAATCAACACCTGTAAAGTCATTGTCGAATTCCTCCTTAGGTTTGCCCTGTAATAGGCTTATAAGACATGCGTCCTTTATGTTCGCCTTGTTGTTCTCCAAAATATAAAAGAGTTTTGCCTCCTGCCTCAACAGGCTGTCGAAGGCTCTTGACAATATGGACATTTCGTTTTCGTTGCTCTTGATATCCACGCCTTTTCTTGACTTGATATCCTGTACCAGCTTATTCAGCGGGTTATATATTCTTTTCGAAATCAGATAGGATGCCAATGTACCGATGAACATGCAAATAAGGCAGATATAAATGGTGCGCATCTTCAGCGCGTTAACCTTTGCCATAAGGCTGTCAACTGAAAAAACGCCTATGTATATCCAGTTGCAGAAGTTGGATTTGTAGAATGTGACAAGCTGCCTTCCATTTCCGGTCTTGTCAATTATATATCCGTCCTTGGCCGGGTTCCTCATTATCTCCTTCATATAGGGAGTGGAGCTGATGTTACTTCCTATCAGATTATCCTGTACATGTGATATTACATAGCCGTCGGGGTTTACTATTTCTATATACCCTTCATTGATGGAGCTTCTGCTGTTGATCAGTTTTCTTATCGATTCTTCGTATATATTGAATACAAGTACGCCTTGTACTCTGGCAATATAAGGGGTAAGAGTATAAAAGTATGTGATTACCTTGTTGGAGGTTCCAAGCTCTCCATTGGTATTGGATTTTGAATATCTGAAGGTCCTGGTTGGCAGCCATGTGGGACCTGTTTTTGTGGTTTTGTATTTGTAATATGCGTCCATCCAGCCCGTATCTGCGAAATCGTCATTTTTGACTACTCCCTGGTTGGATGTAAGAATATAGTCGGATTCATCTGTTAGCAGATACATGGAATGAAGGATGTTGTTGGTCCTTACCAGCTCCAGGAGCATGTCCTGTGCTCTGGATAGGTTCATTATATCGTCTGAATTGCTAAAAACCTGGTCATATTCCTTCATTCCGTTAAGGCTGTTGAGTGTATTGCTGTTGGATATTTCAAGAGCCTGCTTGTTCAAAGTATCAGCGATTAATTCACTGAGATTCTCAGCGACCTTCAATTTTCCTATGGCGGATTTGCTTATTTCGTTTTCTGAGTATGTAATTAGCTGATAGCTTAAAATAGTAGCAATTGTTATAACGGGTATGATTATAAAAAGTGTCAGCACTATAAAAATTTTTATGAATAATGAGCGGTTTTTCATATCAACACCCGAATTCATGATGGATTTTGTGATATACCGTAAATATTCCATATTTACATTCTAGCAGATAATTGCAAGTGCTTCAATTTATACATTTTTGCTAAACCGGCAAAAAAATAATAAAACCCTGGCAGGGTGAAACAGGAAAAAAGAAGCCGGCAAACAATACTGCCGCCGGCTTCTTTTTCATGTTTTCAGATGTTAAGCGTTTATTTGTGTGCTTCCTTCCAGGCGGCCCTTCTCTGGTCTATGACTTCCTGACCGCCCATCTTGAGGTATTCCTGCAGCTGTGAATCCCAGACCTTGTCGAAGTCGGCCGGTTTTGCAGTGATAGCCTTTGCATATATCTCTTTTTCCTTTTCCAACAGAGTCTTGCCATATTTGGCATCGGCATCCACAGGAACCGGTAGTGTAGGCATTACATATGCATCGGTAGTAGCAAATTTCACAGCGCTTTCGTAAAGATCCTCATAACCCGGATAGGACATTGCATTTACTTTTATGTTCTGTTCCTTGGTACCCAGATCTATACCGTTCAGGATGAGGGTATAGTCAATATTTTGAGGAGAGTCAAACATCTGCTCGCCCTTGGGAGCCAGAACCTTCGGCAGCCCGTTCACCAAAGTATGGCCTATACCTTCATTACCGTTTTGCAGGAAGAAGATAACATCTTTATTGGCCATCCAGTTGAGGTATTTGATCGCCTCATTCACATGCTTGCTGGATTTCGGCACGATGATCCTGATTCCGGTAGGATCGTAATTTCTTTTCTGGTGTTTCCCGGTATATTTGTTTGTAAAAGGATCGCAAGGAACCAGCTGGGCATCCGGTACATTTTTCTTCAGATTGGTAATGTGGCCCGGTACAACTCTCATTGCGAAATCATAGTTGGATTGATAAGCGCCGACGACGCCTCTGGTGATATCCTGGTCCGACATCTTGCCGTCTTTATCCAATGCGAATTCAGGACTGATCAAGCCTTCGTTATACATCTTGTTGAGGAATCTTGCGCCTTCCTTGTAGCCTTTCAGGAAAAGGTACTGGTTCACATACTTCTCTTCATCAGTCATCGGTTCCATGAAGCTCTCGAACCATCCTTGACCTACCCATCTAACGTCATTTGTCATAGAGAGAGGAACTACCTTGTCTACCTTGCCGGGGTTCTTTTCCTTGAAGGCCTTTAATACATTATAAAATTCCTCTGTGGTTTGGGGCATTGCCAGGCCGAGTTTGTCCAGCCAGTCTTTTCTTATGAAAGTACCAAATTGGGCTTGCATAACCCTCTTTGCCGGAATAGCATATTGTTTACCGTCATATTGTCCATAAGAAAGTGTATCTTTCAGGTACTCCTTCAATTGAGGACCATTTTGGTTGAGCGCATCGGTAAGTTCCGCCAGACCGCCGTTCTTGTAATAGTTGTATACTACGTTAACATCATAGGTTAAGCTGAGGTCCGGGGCCTGGCCGGCAGCCATCCACACATTGAGCTTCTCAACTTCCTGTGACCTTGGGCAGGGAACGAATTTGAGATTGATGTTGTTTGGAGTTCCGAATTTCTCCTGTATCCACTTTGTCCAGTAGTTGTTGTCCACTGGAGTCTGACCTGGCGTAGCCCTGTCAAATACTTCAACCGTCAATTCAACAGGTGGCCCTTTTGGTGCGGTTGTCGCAGCGGTTTGGGCTTTTGAAGCATCAGAAGCCTGTGTATTGCTACTGCCTTGTGAACTGCCGCAAGCTGTAAAAATACCAAGCAGCATGACTAATACCAGTAACAAGCTGCATGCCCTGAATACATTCCTTCTCATGAAATTTCCTCCTTTTAACTGATTATTTTTTTATAGAAACCTGCCTGCTTTAAAGCACGGCAGGACATCTATCACCCTTTTATTGCACCGATCATGACACCTGAAATAAAGTATCTTTGCAGCCAGGGATATGCCATTATGATGGGGATGGTTGCAAACATTACGGAAGCTGCCTTCAAGCTTTCCGGCAGCAGGTTTGATGTTGCTGATCCTTCAGCCTGGGCTATATCCAAGGTCATATTATTATACACTATCTGGTAGAGTTTCATTTGTATTGGAAAAAGCTTAGAGTTGGATATGTACAGTAATGCATCCTGGAAGCCATTCCAGCGGCCTACTGCATAA
>JBLNDG010000148.1:0-11968 GCA_050261415.1 Caulobacteraceae bacterium
ATAAACAGAAATACAGCAAGGTATATATTCCGGTTTATAGTATCCTATGTTGTTAATAATGCGGATAAATATACGGGGAGCCCCGATCAAAAAGCTGCTGCAATACTCAATGATCTGAGAAGGCAAAGTCCTTGGATATTCTATATCATGCGGGCTAATGGAATACTGCCGAACCGTATAAATCAGATTGTAAGGACTATTATTGCATTTGCTCTTTCCCATCTTCAGGCCGGGCCCGTCCCTCCAGTCAATTTGGAAGAAAGAGCAACCCGGATAACAAATTTGATAAGGCAGCAAACAGATATTTTTACCAGGCTTCAAAACTTGGGTGTAGCTTCTAGTGCAGCAAATTCAATAGTTAGGACTATAGTACTTTTTGTACTCAGGAATATTAATTTTAACCAGCCTCCCGTGAACCTAGAAAATAAAACTGCAGAACTTTTAGGGCAGCTGGAAACAGCAAACCCTGATCTGGTTAAAGATCTCCAGAACTATGGAATCCCAATAGGCCAGATAAGGCTTCTAATTAGGCTTATTATCAGGTTCACTTTGAGAAATGTGTATGGACGTGACGAGGAGCCTTTGGACTAAATCCTTTTTTGACAATGCCGTGTAGAACTGCATGCTTTATGCAGATTTATACGGCTTGTTGCTTTCCTAAATGAATTTTCATAAAAAAGCTAGGCATTATAATACTATAATTGTACTTTTACCCATCAGTATGAATCTTTGATGCCGAAGAGGGGCAAACATATGCAAACAAAAGCTATCAAAGCATTTTCATTATGCAATGAGATCAGGCTGGATAAGGTGGCTTCCCATTTTGGTATAAATAAAAAGTACAAGTGGGAGGATACCCTTAACCTGAAAGAAAGCCACCTAAAAGGTATTATCATGGTACCTGAAGGGAAGTCTGCCGTGATTTTCCCTTTTGGCAGCATTGTTTTTGTTAATATGGAACATCACGAGATAGTTGATCTGGTTAACTACATTGCAAAATCTGAAAGTAATCTGGCAAATGCCATATATAAGTTTCATGAGGATTATATGCTTGAAATCGGAGCAGAGGAGACTTCGGTAAACTTTAACAGCATGTCTGTAACTGAGTATAAGGAATTCCAATTAGATATATTGTCCGTTATTCTTTCCAAATCGGTGGCTTTGGAAAGAGTGGAAACCGATTTGAATAATCTGCTGGATGATATAGAGAATATTGTGAACATGCTTGAAAAAGGCATCTTTAATATTAGTGATGAAAAGCTTGCGGAAATGCTGGCCCGAATACTGGGGTTTAAATTTGATACAATATCCTATATTATGCTTCTGGATAAACCTGATATTACATGGAGCAATCAAGATGCTGAAGTATTATACAATAAACTTTCACAGTTTTTCGAGTTGAGTGACAGATATGAGAAGATACAGGCTAAAACAGAAACATTGATGGATATCACACAGGTCTTCGCATCGCTTTCCCACCAAAAGAGGGGTAATAAGCTGGAATGGATGGTAATTATATTGATTACAATTGAAATCATCCTTACATTGATTGAATATATATTCTTGAAATGAAAAACTTTGAAGCTGAAGCCTCAGAGTTTTTCATTAATAAACTTCTATAATGCTATTTATCAATACTACCTGCCTTTTCTATGTGTTGCAAGGTCTATTCCGCCAAGTACTATATGTGCAAGACCGAATCCTGTTATACCTGCAGCAGTGATAGGATAAGACCCAAAAGCTGCCAATCCTGCCGCGGTAACTGCAGTCCCCAGAATCGTAGGAACAAGACCTTCTTTTACCTTTCTGCTCATATGAACGCCTCCTATCATACTAGAATGTATGTTTAGTTTTTGGAGCCTTAGTTTTTTTATACTAAGCATTTTTATGGTGACAGGAAGCTGAGAAACCGGCTTTTTAACTAATCGGCACCACGGTGCAGTATCAGCTTATCTTTTCTGATGTAAAATTCTCTCAAGCTGCTTACATACTTGTCCATATCGTAGTTTACATAATATCCATTCAATATGTTATCCAAGCCGTTCAAAGCGTTTTTTATATCAAGCTCATCCAGCTCTTTTCTTAATATAGCATCATTAAACTCATCAATATCAACAACATAGTATTTCCCGTCGCCTTTTACTATGAAATCTATGTACAGGTCTTTTGCTTTCCATGTATTCCCGTTCTTTGCGACACTCACCATGTCAACATAATAGCGGTATATTGCCGAGGGGTCGAAGCTTGCATTGTTATATTGGTATAGCTTGTAAACACCTATATTCTCATTAGGAAACAAATTATATTCCACATATTCATGGTATTTATGCTCAACATATCTTCTCTTATAATATAAAAAGCTCTCATATACTTGCAGTTCATCAATTTTATAATTATGAATCCTGTCATCTTTTCTAACGCTTTCAATCATGGAATCAAAATCCAAAGTTATGTATTTCAAGAAAATCCCCCCTGTTTTCAAATATCTGCATATAAATACAAATTACTAAATGTGAAGATTTTGTATCAACGTGATAATTTGTCTGAATTCTGGTGCGCTCCAGTCAAAAGCATTGCTGCCCTTGAATTGCAGTTTATCTTGTCCAAAATATTCTATTTAATATAGTATAAACATTTTGGGCGGTAATGGTCAATTGAAATTGAATAGTAGATTTGCCGGAAGAATTACAATACATAAATCCTTGATTATTTACGAATAATAGAAATGAAGACATACTCTTGTCATGTAAGTGTAGTTAAATGCGATAAAATATACATTAATCAACATAAATTCTATAGACTATGTTAATATTTTATGTTAATATATAAATAAGTTAAGAGTGTGTTACCTAAGATGTTCGATATGCCTATAATTGAACCTACAGATTGACTACGGGAACCTGCGTACTTGATGTAATATCAGGCCTCATCGAAGTCTATTTGCAGCAGAGGAAGATATGAAGCCAGGTCAGGGTACCCACCTAGCGAGGGCTAGGTGTCAAATTATAGCTAAACGGCATTTTGGGGCAAACTTTGAGCAGGTATCAGTTATTTCTGATACCTGCTTTTTTCATACCTTAATCAACTGCTCTTTCCCTCCGGAAGATTTCCTTATCTTTAGGCTTGTCGGGATAATTATATGCTTCTTGTTCACATCCGCTTCTTCCACTTGGTTTATTAATGTCTCGCTCGCATTATACCCGAGTTCGTAAACAAAAATCTCAACTGATGAGAGCGGAGGTTCTATATAGCTTGCCATAGGAGTGTCATTAAACCCAATTATGGCTATATCCCCAGGTATTTTGAAGCCCTCCTCCTTTATAGCCCGCATTGCACCGAAAGCCATAAGGTCGTCTGCTGCAACTGCAGCTGTAGGCCTGTCCTTTAATGAAAGCAGTTTCTTCATTGCTGAGTAGCCTCCCTCCTCAACAAATTCTCCAAGGCTCAGAAGTTCTTTGTCGAATTTTATTCCGTAGGAATCCAAGGCTTTTTTATAACCCTTAAACCTTTCACCTATGAAGACATAGGAAAACTCCCCGCCAATAAATGCTATCTTCTTATGACCAAGGCTTATCAGGTGTTCAGTTGCCTGATATCCGGCTTCTTGATTATCATTGTCCACCCAATTTATATCTTCTGTTTTTGATGGTTTGCCCACAACAACAAAGGGAAAACGCTTTTTTCTCAAACCTTCTATGGTTTTGTCCCCAATTCGTGAGGTAAGTATTATCAGGCCATCCACCCTTTTTTCATTTACAAGCCTCTGTGTGGCCTTATATTCCTCTTCACCGTTACTTCCTGTTGAAAACAGGACATAATATCCGCGCTTCAGCGCACTCGCACCAATACCCCTCATAACCTCCGTAAAAAAGGGGTTTACAAAAACCTGATCTGAAGAATGGGGCATTATTACTCCGATTGTTTTCGTACTTCTATTTGCGAGGCTTCTTGCAATAGCATTAGGATGAAAGTCCAATTCTTCCATTACTTTTAAAACTTTCTCCTTGGTCTTTTCGCTTATTCTCGGGCTATCGGCAATTACCCTTGATACAGTGGAAGGGTCAACCCCCGCAATCCTTGCTACATCCTTTATAGTTACAGCCATATTATTTCCTCCCGGTTTATTGCACTACCGAATGGTATGTTTACTCAGTTTCTTTTCAATTCAAAGCTTTAAGATCTTTGATTTTATCCCGGAAAATATAAAACAGTGCAAGCAGCATCAGTTCAACAGCCACAAAAGATACTTCAACAATATTCCCAAAGTTGACTTTTGAAATTACCAGATCTCCGGAATTATTGAAGATAAACATCACTGCACCTTTATAATATTCATATTCCTGAAGTTTCGCAATATTTACCTGTATAAAGTCAAACATGAAATGATAGCCTGCCGGCAGATACAGTGAATCTGTAAGCATGTACAGATATCCCATCACAACACCGCCCAGCGCTATATCAATAAAATCAAGGGGTTTTGCATAAGTGAAAAGGTGGGCTGCTGTAAACACCAGTGAGCTGATAAGCAGCGCCCAGCCTCTTCCTATTACCAGCATAAGCCTTTTTTGTATATAGCCTCTGAAGAGGGTTTCTTCGCCAAAACCTACAAGTACAAAGGTAAGAATACCAAAAAAGAGTGATTTGAGTATTTCCTGAGTAGTAAATATTGCAAGCCCCGAGCTTTGAAACCATAGAGTTCCTGCAGCAAGCGACACAAGAATAATTAGCAGCATTTCCACGGTTCCCCCTGCAATACCAATGCTGAAAAGCTTCAAGCTGTTTCTTTTCCAGCCCAGGCCCATAATACCAGGATCCTTCTTGTCAGAATATCTCCAGAATAGCCTTACTATAAATATAATCAGCAAATTATATGCACTAACTGCAAACAAGTATCCCGGACTCTTTGTGAGGGTATCCATAAGCTCTGACGCTCCAAGGCCGGCCCTGCCGACGGAATATATAACAGCAACATAAATTGCTGTTGCAATAACAGACCATATTATATTGACCAGATAATCAACGAAAAACACTATCGCCACTTTTACAAATGCTTTTAGAATACTATCTTCCCTTTTTTCCGCCACCGTAATTTCGCCTCCAAAGCTGTAGTAATTTTTCTCCCCCGATACCTCTCTACCAGATTATAGCACATATCTCTGCCCAGTTTCATCATGCTGCCACAGAACAGTAATGCGCAATCGTTTGCATTTGATATGATAGTATATTATCCAAACGTTAATGTCAATGGCATTTTACTATTCAAAATCATTCCATTCCTGCACTTGCCGTGTCCGATACCATTACAGAACTTTTTCAGTATCTTATGCGTGTTCCACAATAATATGTATTCCTTTAATTTTACAATGTGGAAAAATAATTTGTGCAATCGATTGTACAATAGCTGTTAATAATATATAATATTTTATTATAACAATAAATATAGAATTGCGGGGAGGTTATTGCGGTTATGCAAAACAATTTGCCATCTGTGGTATATTTCTGCATGGAATATGGGCTTGATTCAGACTTCAAAATGTACGCTGGCGGGCTTGGAATACTTGCAGGGGATTATATGAAAGGGGCAAAGGATCTTGGATTGCCTATGGTTGGTATAGGCATCAAATGGAAGCAGGGCTACACCGATCAGTCTATCGGAGAGGACGGCAGGCCTTATGATTCATACCACAACTACAGATATGACTTTCTGGAGGATACGGGTGTTAAGGTGTATGTCAAAATAAGAGAACGTAATGTTGCCTGCAAGGTTTGGAAGGTAGAAAAATTCAACAATGTTCCTCTCTATCTTCTGGACACAGATCTTCCGGAAAACGAGGACCCATGGATAACCGGACAGCTCTATGGGTGGTTCGGGGAAGAGAGAATAGCACAGGAAATGGTGCTGGGCATAGGTGGCGTAAGAGCTCTTAGGGCCCTTGGAATAAATACTGATATATATCACTTCAATGAAGGTCATGCGGTGTTTGCTGCCCTTGAACTTATCAGAGAAAAAATGGACAGCGGAATGTATTTCGGAGACGCTCTGAATGCAGTTAAGAATCAAGTTGTATTCACAACACACACACCTATAAAGCAGGGCAATGAGGAGCATTATCTGGAAAGACTTCAATATATGGGCGCTTTTAATGGACTTACATCTGAGCAAATGATCCATATAGGAGGAGCTCCATTCAACATGACTGTTGCTGCCCTAAGATTGAGCAAAAGGTCTAACGCCGTTGCCGCCTTACATGCCGAAACTGCCAACAAAATGTGGGAGCATGTGGATTACGCAAAACCGATTATAGGTATAACCAATTCAATACATATCCCAACATGGGTTGATCCGGAAATATTGGACTCAGCAGCGAACAACGGTGATATCTGGGGAGTCCACATGAAAAACAAGAGAAACCTGATCGGGTTTGTAAAAAAACGTACAGGAGCAGAGTTGGACGCCGATGCGCTTTTGGTAGGCTTTTCGAGGAGGGCGGCTCCATATAAGAGAAGCAATTTCATTTTCAGTGATGAAAATGTTGTGAGCCCGCTTCTGGAGAATAAGAAGCTTCAGATAGTATTCTCCGGAAAAGCGCACCCCCTTGATGATACAGGCAAAGAAATCGTTACAAACCTTGTAAACATGTCCAGAAGGTATCCAAACTCAGTAGTTTTTCTGGAAAATTACGATATGGAAATCGGAAAAATGCTGACAAGAGGTTCTGATGTATGGCTTAATAATCCGCGAAGGCCAAACGAAGCCAGCGGTACTTCGGGAATGAAAGCTGCGATGAATGGTGTACTAAACTTAAGCACATTGGACGGCTGGTGGCCGGAAGCCTGCCAGCACGGTGTAAACGGCTGGCAGATCGGTGACGGATTCCAGAGCAGTGACATTGGTGAACAAGACAGGAACGACCTGCAGTTACTTTATAAAGTGCTGCTTGATGAGGTAATACCCACATATTATAATAACAGGGAAAAGTGGGTTGAAATGATGAGAAACAGTGTGAATTCAACCAAGTACTTCTTCTCCATGGAGAGAATGCTCAAAGAATACTACGAAAAGCTTTATAATGCATAAAATTAATGGCATGTATATGGGTAGCTCACCCTTTTACATGCCATTTTCCTCCTTAATATATCAATGTCCAATCTATATATTTATTCAGCTTATCTACAAACATTTGCAAATACTTTACATCCGTTTCATCAAACCTGTTCTTAACCGGGCTGTCTATATCCAGCACTCCGTATACAGCACCATCCCGCATTATCGGCACCACAACCTCTGAATTTGATGCACTATCACAGGCAATATGCCCAGGAAACAGGTGAACATCAGCCACCAGCTGGGTTTTCATCTCCGTTGCAGCAGTACCGCATACTCCTTTACCAGGCTTTATTCTTGTGCAGGCAGTCTTTCCCTGGAATGGTCCCAGAACCAACTCACCCTTTTTCATTAAATAAAAACCCGCCCAGTTTATGATTTCAAGGTTTGTATACAGTAAAGCCGCTGCATTCGATAAATTGGCAAGCCAGTCACTCTCGCTTGAAAGAAGCCCCTCCAGCTTAACCAGCATGATTTTATAAAAGCTGTCCTTGTCGGGTGCTGTTATTTTGTTATTATCCTGCATCATTCAACCCTCCTTGCAGTTCTTAATATATATCGGTTTCTAAAGACTTAAATTTATTATATAGTAATATATGTCACTTGTAAAATATACTATATCGTGCAACACTGGTGATTTTGGCGCGCGGCTCGTGGCACATGGCACGGGAAAGCTAGGGTATTCCCTACGGGTGAAGAAACGAAAACCACGGAACACACGGATTTTTCACGGAATTCCTGCGGAATTACACAGTAACTCATATTATTTCCCCGCCGTGTCTTCTGTGGGCTTCCGTGTATTCAGTGTTACCCGTCCCTTATGTCGCATTCTATGAATTCAATGAAAAATGTTTAGTGCGAAACATATATATAACCTTCTCTGTATGATTATATCCGCATTTGCTTTAAATATAACGTGCGCTGCTTTGACATTACATGCCTCATATGCTATTTTTAATACATAAATCGGATACCGTAAAAAATCAGCAGGAGGCATTATGAAAAAGCTTAATCGGGATTTCTATATGAGAGATACATTGATAGTTGCAAGAGAACTGTTGGGAACGTATCTTGTTCATGAAACATCAGGGCATAAGGTCATGGGGAGAATAGTAGAGACCGAAGCCTATATAGGGCCGGAGGATAAGGGTTCTCATTCGTATGGCGGAAAAAGGACTAAAAGAACCGAGGTAATGTACCATATTGGAGGGACTTCTTATGTATACCTCATTTATGGAATGTACTACTGCTTCAATGTGGTCACCGAACAGGTCGATAAGCCTTCGGCAGTACTCATAAGGGCAGTTGAACCTGTTGGGGGCGAGGATATCATGTCCCGTCTCAGATATGGCCTTGAATATTCCTCCCTATCTTCAAAGCAAAAAATCAATATTGCCAATGGTCCTGGAAAGCTGTGCACCGCAATGGGGATAGGAAAGGCGGAAAATGATCTTGATTTATGCGGCAAAAATCTCTATATTTGCGAAGCTCCCGGGGAAAAGTTTACAATCAGGACATCTCCAAGGGTGAATATAAATTATGCCGAGGAATATATACATATGCCTTGGAGGTTTTATATAGATGGTAACAAATATGTATCGCAGCCATAGCAGCAGATAAAGCATAAAAGCTGTTAACCGGAAGGCTAACAGCTTTCTTTATCACATTATTCTCTTGCAGTCCGTACTGTACATAAACTCATTGATTAACTTTGAGTAGTCCCCTTTAACTATCAGATGATGATTTGCCAAAGGATTCCGGAAGAAATAACTCACATTCCCATCCAGGCATACTCTGATCTGAGTCCTGCACATGTTTTCATCATCAAGGTTTTCTATAAGCTGGCCAGAGCACACGAAATACTTGTCAAGCCTGTTGCCGCCGCATTTGAATACTGTAACCGGCCCCTCTTCAACCTCTCCTTGTATTCCTACTCCAATTCGGGATTCAAAGTGGCTCCTTATCATGTATTTGTTTGTGATGTCAGTAGGAACCGTGCAGTGAGCAAGTACTATTTCATTTCTCTCTGCATCTATGTATGAAGGATTGGCTATAAATGCTTTACTGCCCGTAAGGAGGTTCAACAAGAGCATTGAAAATGCAGCTTGACAGTCCCCTTCACAGCCAGAAACAATGCCCTCATTGTTCAAGAGGGATAAAGCGAGACAGCTTGTCATACTGTGCCTGTTAAGGAGTTCAAAGCATCTTAAGGTCAATGCATCAAGCTTGTATTCTCTACAAAGCTCTTTAAGAGCCAGGTAGACTCTTGCGCTGTTCATCACGTCTTCTTCCGTTGCCTCTTTCATTCCTGCTGCATTTTTGATAAAATCCTGTGCCACAGTTCTTGCACTATCCCCGTTCGCATCAGCTATCAATTGGCTTAATTCTGACATTTCAATATTTTTAAAGGCAACTCCCCATTTTTTCAGGGCTTCTATGTAATTGACATCACTCGCAATAAGCCAATCTGAGGGAAATCCCACAACTCCAATGCTTGTATTTCTAAGCCTTTTCCTGACATTTTGCATTGCATAGTTGCTTTTTATTTGTGCAATAATTTCTTTCATGCTTCCATGCAGTATTATAGATTCATCGCCAAGTTCCTTTATCCATGCCAGTATCTCCATAGATGCAGCAAGAGAATTGTGCATACCGTCAGTTAAAAGGACCACAGGTTTGGGAAGACTCCCATAGACATTCCTGAAATAATTTTCGATTCCGCCCGATCCTATGAACACTACGGGGAAATCGACTGAATCCGATTCATCAGGGTCAATGAAATGAACATCAAACTCTTTTTTGAGTCCGGAAATGAACTCATAATGTGAATTTTCTACTGTTGAAGCATCATGTAACGCAGAGAGCATGGTAATAATTCCTAGTTTCATGGTATTACGACAGCCTCCTCAGACAAATAGGCAAAGCCTTACATCTGTTAAATATTAATATATCGCAGTACAATGCCGGATGTATGTCCGCACTGTACCCATATACAACAGATACACCAATTAAGCTTCCTTAGGCTTGTTCAAAAACATACCTCCCGAGGATTTATCAGACATATTATATTATACTGCGATTGAAAGTCAATCGCAAACCTCCACATATAAAATGCCGTCTATTTTCGATAAACTGTCCA
Source organism: Caulobacteraceae bacterium (assembly GCA_050261415.1). Lineage (GTDB taxonomy): Bacteria > Bacillota > Clostridia > Lutisporales > Lutisporaceae > JBLNDG01. Next base: position 10,245 of record JBLNDG010000148.1, read on the forward strand.
TCAGGTCACTGCCAAAATCATTCTTATCCCTGTTGACCCTCACTTGTACAATGATTGAGGTCTCATCCAGGGGCTCCATATTTATATCTTCAATCTGAATGTTGTTGCGCCCCAGTTCCACCCCGATTTTCCCTATCTGTCCGGGTTTATCCACTGTTTTTATCTTCAGCAGTGAATACTTTCTCCTCCCGTATACCAGGTCTTCAAACCTTGAAAAGACGATCAGCGTAATAAGCACTAAAACAGTTGCGCATATTGCACCGGAGTAGAAACCCAGTCCAACTGACAGGCCTATCCCTGCAACAGCCCATAAACTAGCTGCAGTTGTAAGCCCCTTGACAGTAACCCCTTCCTTCAGTATGGTTCCAGCCCCCAGAAAACCGATTCCGCTTATAACCTGCGCGCCAAACCTTGCAGGGTCTATATTAGCCAGCCCTCTATACTTCTCAAAGATATACAAATTACATAACATAACAAGCGCCGATCCCACGCACACAAGGATATGAGTTCTAAATCCTGCAGGGTGCTTATTTTTTTCTCTTTCAATTCCTACAAGCCCTCCGAGAAGGCATGCAAGCATTAGTCTTACCAACAGTTCTAAATTGTTAGGCATACTATCTCACCTCACATTATTATATATAATAAACAGAGTATTAGTGTATTATAAGTAATATAAACAAATTACATCAATTTAATTATCCATTATATGACATATTTCTACCTTAACTGTACTTTTTCCTGTCTCAGTGAATATATTTCCTTGAAATAAATAATACTTAGTGGTAAGTTTTTATTGTATAGATATAACGCATAGATTCTATTACATTCTGCCTTCACAAACATCCTTGAGTCGAACCAGCTTCGCAGGGCTGTTTGCTTGACACAATGTAAGAATTTTAATACGTTATATGAATTAAGGAATATATTTCGCACATCTTGAATTCAATGTAAAATGTTTAGTGCGAAATATATTGATTGCAGAAGTGAAAGGGGTTCTTTCTGATGAGCAGTGAAATAGTAGAAAAGTATTTTATATTCAACAACAATATCTTGGGTGCGGATGAAACCGACAAGCTTCCGTTAAGAAGCTCGGGTTCCATTTACGAGGTAATCAGGGTTATATCCGGCGTACCTTTGTTTCTTGAGAAGCATATTGATAGGCTGGAAGCTTCTGCAGGTCTTCTTGGCCATTCGGTGCAGCCGTTGGTAGAACGTATAAAAGCTGCTATTAAGGAATTAATCGAAATAAACAATAAACCCGGGAAGAATATTAAGATAATAGTAAGCAATCTGAGCAGCAAAGCTCCGGACTATGTCGTATTTTTTATAGAAAGCAGCTATCCGGAGCAAAAGGACTATCAAAGCGGAGTGCCCACAGTTCTCTACAAGGCTGAAAGGAACAATCCGAATGCAAAGGTTGTTAATTTAAGCTTTAAAGAGGGTGTTGCCTCTGTATTAAAAGAGACAAACGCATATGAAGCCCTGCTTGTAAACGAAAACAATGAAATAACCGAAGGAAGCAGGTCCAACGTGTTTTTTGTAAAAGGGGAGAGTATATATACCTCGCCTAAGGGCGCCGTCCTGGTCGGAATAACAAGGGTGAGCGTATTTGAATTGTGCAGCAGGTTAAATATAAATATCATTGAAAGACCTATAGATGTAGCTTTCCTCAATGAAATTGACGGGCTTTTCATGACAGGCACATCACCAAAGATACTTCCTAT
>JBLNDG010000149.1:0-4969 GCA_050261415.1 Caulobacteraceae bacterium
GAATTTCGCAACACTTCCAGACTCTCGAATCGTCTTATCGCAATATCGTATTCGCTATCCTTATCACGTTGAAAAGAGGAAGCCTCTTGACTTCCTCTGATGCGACTGCCTGTCGCACAAAAATAGACAGGCCTTCAGCATATCTCATATAATCAATTTAACCTGCTATTTGCAATATTCAAGTGCGTCCTTATGTGAAATATATTCGACCCTGCCGTCATTGTATATCCTTGCCGAAGCGTATCTGTCCGCCCAGCACTGGAAAGTTACTGTAATAGGAACAATTGAGGTATGCGTACCTGCTACCTCGATGTTCAATGCGAGGGCATATGTGTTACCGCCGAATCCCATTGGTCCAAGCTTTGTATTGTTGACAGCCGTAAGCATATCCCTTTCCATCTCAGCAATCATTGGATCCGGATGGTCGGCACCAAACGGCACTCTGAACAAACCTCTTTTAGCATTGTAGGTTGACACATCCGATGTTCCGCCTATCCCTACACTGATTATAACAGGAGGGCAAGCTTCGCCCATGGTGTCCTCAACAACGTCCAGTACTGCCCTCATGGCAGCTTGTTTTATATCTTCACTCGTCAACACCCAGGCTGTTGCGGTGTGTGAAACCAAGTGCCATTCTGTCAACTTGCCAACTTATGATGGCTGTCATTTGCATTCCATAATACTACATCAGTAAATCAAAAAAGGACAGGCTTATCACCTATCCTTTATCAATAAATTTATTAATATATGCAGCTTTTTTGATAATATGCAAGGAAATTAGTTACATTTGGAATATCCGCAGTTCCTGCATATTACGCATCCGCCTTCGTGCTGTATTGTACTGCCGCACTCAGGACATTTCTTTGCCTTGCTGGAGGAACTCCCTGAAGCATCATAAGATATGCCTTCCTCGTCAACCGATGCTGCATGGCATGGATTTGCGCAAAGTGAGCAATTGCCTATGCAACTGGTGTTATCTTCTATCTCTACTGCCAGCTCATCTATAGTCTTTACATCCTTTAAATCCACATGGAGCTTCATATACCTTTCCAGAGCCCTGCCTATGGCATCCGGGCAGGACAGAACCTTAAGCCCCTTCTGCCTTAATGTCGAATGACACCTGATGCCTCTTAACTGTTCAATTATCTCCCTTATGTCAACACCAGCCCTTAAAGCTATCGATATCAGGCGGCTGGTAGCTTCCGACTGTGACGGGCAGCCTCCCGCTCTTCCCAGGTTGGTGAATACTTCGCAGATTCCATTTTCGTCTGAATTAACTGTTATATAAAGATTGCCGCAACCTATTTTGACCTTCTCGGTTATTCCCATGGTAACTTCCGGCCTGGTCCGTGGCATAAGAGTTTCTACCGATGCTGTTACTTCCTCTTTCTTCTCCTTGTTTACAGATCCGATATTCAGTACCTGGGACTCACGGCTGCCGTCCCTGTATATGGTAACGCCCTTGCAGCCAAGTTTGTATGCCAGAATGTATACGTTCTTCACATCTTCCCTGGTCGCCGAGTTTGAAAAGTTTACAGTCTTTGATACTGCGTTGTCTGTATACTTCTGAAAAGCGGATTGTATTCTTATATGCCATTCCGGCTCTATATCATGGGCTGTCACAAAAACTCTCCTTATATCCGCCGGTATGGCTTTTATATCCCGGATAGTCCCATGAGCAGCTATTTCCCTCATAAGCTCAGTGCTGTAGAAGCCTCTTTCTTTTGCTACCTTTTCAAATATAGGATTTACTTCGGGCAGTTCATCATTATCCATGACATTTCTTATAAAGGATAATGCAAACAGCGGTTCTATTCCGCTTGATACACCCGCTATTATTGAAATTGTTCCTGTAGGGGCAATAGTAGTAGTTGTAGCATTCCTTACTGCCTGGCCTTTTTCCTTATAAGTGCTTTCATCGTAGTATCTGAAGGTGCCCCTTTCTTCAGCAAGTTTTATTGAGGCAGCCCTTGACCTGTCCGATATAAATTTCATAACGGCCTCTGCTGTGTTCACTGCTTCCTTTGAGTTGTAGGGTATTCCGAGTTCAATGAGCATATCAGCAAAGCCCATAACTCCAAGGCCGATTTTTCTTGTTCCCTTGGTAATCTCATCTACCTGCGGCAGCGGATATTTGTTCACATCAATGACATTATCGAGGAAGTGAACTGAGGTGTCCACGATCCTTCCAAGTTTTTCATAGTCCAGTTCCTTCTTAGTCTTACTGCTCTTTATGCAGCTTACCAGGTTTATCGAACCCAGATTGCAGGATTCATAAGGCAGCAGCGGTTGTTCCCCGCAAGGATTGGTTGATTCGATTTCACCCAGCTCCGGAACTACGTTATCCTTGTTGATCCTATCCAGGAATATGATTCCCGGCTCGCCGTTGTTCCATGCCATATCTACGATAAGGTCGAATACCTCCCTGGCGCTTAAAGTACTGACAACCGACTTTGTATTTGGATCAACCAAGGCGTAATCTTCGTCTTTTTCCACGGCTTCCATGAATTTTTCCGTAATTGCGACGCTTATATTAAAATTCGTAATATCGTTATTATCCTTTTTACACTGTATGAATTCAAGTATATCCGGATGGTCAACCCTGAGTATGCCCATGTTGGCCCCTCTTCTTGTGCCACCCTGCTTTACGGCTTCGGTCGCTGAATTAAACACCTTCATAAAGCTGACCGGTCCTGAAGCAACACCTCCTGTTGTCTTCACTGAAGCGCCCTTGCTTCTTAAGCGGCTGAAGCTAAAGCCTGTCCCTCCGCCGCTTTTATGTATCATTGCCGCATTCTTTATAGCATCAAATATACCTTCCATAGAATCCTCTATAGGAAGCACAAAGCATGCAGACAACTGCCCCAATTCTCTGCCCGCATTCATGAGAGTAGGTGAGTTAGGTACAAACTCAAGCTCTGACATTAAATTATAGAACTCATCCTCCGTTGCAGCAATATCAGCCTTGTCATTATATGATAAATCAGCTTCAGCTATTGCCTTTGCAACTCTTCTGAACATTTGGTCCGGAGTTTCAACAACGTTGCCTTTTTCATCTTTAGCAAGATATCGTTTCTCCAATACTTTTATAGCGTTGCTTGTTAACACTGGATATCCGCACCTCCAACCATATTTTGTATATACTGTGACTTTTCGTACTATATATTGTATCATATGGCAAAAAACTATACAAAAATTGTTTGAGTTTGTTTTGCTATAATATCCCTTTGTTGAATAAAAAAACTCCGATTATCTCGGAGTTTCATTCCTTGTTCAATGCCCCTGCTGTATATTTGTTAGCTGCATTCCATAGAAGGAATTCCTGCTGCCCTGCATCATAGTTTGCTTTTATTTGCGCCCGGACTTCATTAGGACCGTACTTTTTATATTTAGGGAGGTATGATGCTGTAAAGTCCTGCAGCCATGGCCTTAAAACCGCTTTATTGTTTGCCCCTTTCAGCGCATCAATCCTTGCATGGGCTACAGACATGCTTCTGTTCACTATTTTATAAGGCTCAAAATCCGGCTCAGCCACACCGTAGCTTCCCTTTCCATAGTGTGATGGATACACCATCGGGCATATTACATCCACACTTTTTGCTATTGACTCCAGATGTTGTCCTATCCTCATATCATCAGCAGCAGTCGTTACAAGGCCGAAAACATCGGCAGACACAACAACGCCCTTTTTGTGGAGCCTTCCCCTTGCATATGCTAAAAATTCCGCAATCGCTTCGGCCTTTGATTTGCCGTTGGCGCTTGCCCCATAATCAATCAGCTTAACGTTCCCGTCTGTAGGAAACCTTACATAGTCAAACTGCACCTCTTTAAACCCTTTTGTAACTGCCTCTTCCGCTATATCAACTATATAATACCATGAATCCTTATTGTAAGGATTCAGCCAGGACATCCCGTGTCTGTCTCTCCATATGCCGCCGCTTATGCTTTTAACGGCAAGATTTGCATATTTGTCGCCTGCTTTCCTGTCTTTGAAGGTAACTATCCTTGCAATTGGACATATATCATTCGCTTTCAATGTCTTCATTACTGCATCTATATCTTTTATCCTGACCTTGCTGTTTGCACCTGTAAATTGAACATTAGGAAGGGAGCTCACATATGTCATAAGCCCATTATCATCCTTTACGTCAATTACAACAGCATTCAGCTCGGTTGTATTCACAAGTTCAATCAGTTTATTGAACCTGTCGTTCATCCCGACAATATTGCCGGTTATATATATACCCTTTACGTGCCTTCTGTCCTTCATAAGCTCCCAATCAGGGCTTTGTTGTGCTATATAATAATCATCCCCGGTTTCAGCGGAATCACTTCCGGTAGAAAATACGGGAACTATCAGCTGCTCTGCACCTGCAATTGTAAAAATGATCGCTGCCAAAACAATAAATGATGAGTGCTTTTTAAACCATGCCGCCATATGACTGCTCCTTTATCAAAATTTCCGAGTACTATTATTATTTGTGTCATTGAGATTTTAAAGTACAGGTAAATTTATCTGTAAACTACATCATACTTGACCAATTTATATTTTAGCAAAGAGATCTGGAATAAACAAGAAAAATGTAAGCTAATATAGATATAGATAAAATAAGTTTTATATAATTAAATCAACTTTCGTACATTAATAATGTGCGAAAGTTGATTTAATATAGTATATTTATCATATATATTTTCTGTATGAACGATATTTTCTATTTTATTATTTTTTATATATGCACCTAGTCCTTTTTCAAAAAATAAAAATGGCTCCCCAAGTTGGACTCGAACCAACGACCCTGCGGTTAACAGCCGCATGCTCTACCGACTGAGCTATTGAGGAGTATTTGAACCTGGCAGCGACCTACTCTTCCGGGACCCTGCGGTCCAAGTACCATCGGCACCGGAGACCTTAACTTCTGTGTTCGGGATGGGAACAGGTGTAACCTCTCCGTCATTGCTACCAGATTAT
>JBLNDG010000150.1:0-37113 GCA_050261415.1 Caulobacteraceae bacterium
TGTCGCAGACTCAATTATACCAGAAAAAGGGGGGTCATTGTTTTTTTATAATAAAAAACCTTGAAACCCCGATAAATAGCATGTTTCAATATAAAATAAGTGTAACTTAGTTTACACTAACATCTGCTTTATGGAGGATGATTTATGAAGGATTTGTTTCTATCTGAACAAAGTAAGTAATATCAAAATAGTTTTGAAAGTTATGCACTGGAATATAAGAAAATAAACGACAGCCACTATTTCAAGAAATATAAGAAAGCCCTGGAGAATTTTGATGAGTTTCTGATTGACTTACAGAACTTCTCCAAAGGAATAAATTTACCTCAGGGAAGGGTTCCATTCTCTACGTTTTGGTTGATTCATAAGGATGAGGTTGTAGGGGTAGTGAGGGTCAGGCCCCAGGAAGCCAAATGTGCAGGTCACATAGGTTATGATATATCTCCAAGCCATAGGAATAAAGGCTATGGGACTCAAATCCTCAAACTGGCATTGGAAAAAGCACATGGTATGGGAATCAAAGATGCAATTGTAGTGTGCATGATAGACAACACAGCTTCAAGGAAAGTCATAGAAAAGAGCAACGGAGAATTATTAGGAATCATCTTTGACGAAGAGGATAATGAGAAACGGTATGAATATAGAATTAAAACAGCTAACTTTGCAGGAGATGTAAATAAAATGGATGTTAAAGAAGTAAGCAACAGTATCGCTTATTGCGGTTTGGTGTGCAAGTTCTGCCATCTATCGGACAAATGTGACGGCTGCAAATCTAGTAAGAATAACTGCGGCAGGCATTTGTCGGAAAGCGGATGTTACCAATACAACTGCTGTGTAAGCAGAAATATTAATGGGTGCTGGGAGTGCAACGAATTCCCTTGCGGCAAGGATATGTTCAGCGACAGTCATGATATCAGGCTTCGTGCATTTGTCCGCTGTGCCAAGGAAGAAGGAATTGACAAGCTTGCAGAATATGTTCTCAGGAATCAGCAAAACGGGATAATATATGGTCACAACAAAGACTATGACCATCTTGGAAGTGAAGAAGCCGTACTGAAGTTACTGCGGACAGGACAAAAATAGCGTAATAATATCAACATGCACTAGGTCACAGCCTATTGCATGCTTTCGTTTTTTTCCTTAAGGATGGATATGGCAAATATAACTATCACTATACCTGATACTTTAAATAATGTTACCGGCTCGCTGTATAAAGTAATACCTACAATTGCTGCAACAATAGGCTCTAACATTGCAATAATGGAGGCCTTACCCGTGTCAAGATAAACCAGGCCTTTCGTATACAGCAGGAAAGGCAGTACAGTAGAGAGCAAACTTAGGGCAACTGCGTAGTATATGGCATTTGCATTTGAAAATAAACCAATCATTCCTTTTATATCAGTTATTGGAACCAAAGCAATACTTGCAAATATAAACGTGTATAGAGTAACAGTCATTGGATCGTATTTTCTTAACGCATATCTTCCGAATATACTGTAAAGGGCATACCCGAAGCCTGAGCCTAAACCGGCCAATATGCCCGTAACTGTGACTTCCTGCCCTGTTCCCTGCACAAAGGCTGTAACGAAAATGCACCCGACAAAGGTTAACACCAGTGATATAACCTTCTTTCTAGTCATCTTCTCTTTAAACAGTATTACAGACAACACCATTACTATAGCCGGTGCAGTGTACAGAAGTATCGCTGCAACGGCCAGGGAAGTTTTATTTATAGCATTAAAATAGCACCAGTTGAAAAAGACAAAGCTTATTATTCCTGTGCCTGCAAAGTAACCAGAATCACGGGGGTTAATCTTAAGAAGCCTTGTGTCCTTGATTGACAGGAACAAAATGAGAGTTACGAATGCACCAATAGCCCTTATAAATACTATTTGCAAAGGAGCAAAGCCGAATGCGGTAAGCTCTTTAGCAAAGATTCCAATGATGCCCCAAAAAAACGCAGCTAAAGTGACACTGAAGAATGCCATTTTTTTATAATTAGTATTCCTTTCTCCATTGGTACCTGTCATTATTGTTCTCCTTTTATCTTTCATCAGCTAATTTAAATATTCCATACAGAGTTGAAAAATCCCTTTTTAAAACTTATACAAACCAAATAAAAAGGCTCCCCCCGACTTTGCTTGATTGTCACCGGAAAGGAGCTGAATTCTATTTATTTATTTTGAATTTGCCTTGCAATATGCCTCTTGTCTTTCCTCAAATGTACCGTATACCTTTATCTCTTTATTTTGAATCATTATTTTTCCCTTGGCAATTACTGTGTTTATAGTCAGGTCTTTTTCATCAATCATGACCAAGTCCGCGTCAAGACCGCTTTTTATTCTTCCTTTTCTGTCCAATTTCAGTCTTGCAGCAGGATTTGAAGTAATAGTTTTCATAGCTTTTTCAAATGGTACATTTTCAGACAGTACAGCCTCCCTTACTTCCTGGTATAATGATTCAACCTTTCCAACACCTAATCCGATGAATTCCTTTTTCTGATTGAATATCGGAAGGCTTCCCTGCCCATCAGAGGAGAAGGTTATGGATTCGTCCGGTACACCCTCTTCCAGGCATCTTTTTAGAGCTTTACTGGTTCTTATTTCTGCATCTTCCCCTTCCCAGAACACTGGGTCAGAGCTTGTAGTAAAGTCGATAAAGCCTCCGCGCTTTGCATATTTTATAGCATCCTCAAAGAGATATGGATTTCTGTTGGTATGGGTTGGAAGGAACTGGCTGTATGGTATTTCAGTGTTTTCAATTATGTCAAGCAGCATCTGCAGCGTCCTTTTTCCATCACCCAGGTGGATATTTATAATACCCGCTTTTCCTGACAGCATTGCACCAACTCTCGTATCTGCAGCCAGTCTTGTAAACTCCTCCAATGTAGGCTGGGATGACCGGTGATCGGATAATGCCACTTCCCCTACTCCTATTACCTTGTCAATAGCAATCAGATCCTTTTGAATTTCTCCGGTAATAGTACATATTGGAATGCGGTATGACCCTGAGTAAATATAAGTCGTAATCCCTTCTTCTTCAAGGCCTCTTGCCTTTGCCAGCAGGGACACCATATTCCTGCTTATGCCGTCTGTTCCCAGGCAGCCTACAGCAGTGGTCACACCGCCTTTTGTTATGTCTGTGAGCACGATTTCCGGCGTTCTTGTTTTATAGCTGCCCTCTCCGCCTCCACCAAGGATATGAATATGTGAATCTATAAAACCGGGAGCCAGGATTTGTGATGTGCCGTCAATAACAACAACTTCGACTGCATTCCCCAAATCTGCGGATAATCCTTCCCCCACTGCTCCGATTTTATCTCCAACTACCAGGACATCCTTTATTCCTTCATATTCCGGTGAATACACCTTGACATTTTTAATTATTATAATCATTCTACTACCCCTTTTGTACAAACATTATATGAAAGGCTCCAATCTATTGCAGACCTATCATAACAGCTATTACAACGAAAATTGCACCTAATCCGAGAAGGAATCCCTGCATTTTTATCTGGAATTTGGCCCACTTGGTCCAATCTATTCTTGCAACGCCAAGCACGCCTATCAAGCTTGCTGATGTAGGTGTAAATGCATCAACAAAGCCCGATCCAAGCTGATATGCCAGGCAAGCGACCTGTCTTGAAACACCGACGATGTCCGAAAGAGGAGCCATTATAGGCATTGTCAGTGCTGCCTGCCCTGAATTCGAAGTTACAAACAAATTGAATATACTCTGGAACAAAAGCATAAACAAGGCGCTGATTGTTGCCGGGAGGCCTTTGACTGCATTTCCGATGCTATACAATATTGTATTTAGTGTAGTAGGAACTGTTGGGTCTGATCCTCCCAGTACCAGGAGTATACCCTTTGCCATACCTACCACTATGGCAGTGCCTGCAAGATCAGCCGCACCCCTTTGGAAGGAAGCTGCCATTTCGTTGACGGTCATTCCGTTTAGTTTGAAGATAACAGCTATAATGCCCGATACAAGCCCCATTACAAAGAACTGTGATGCAATTTCCGGTATATAGTAAGCCTTTTCTACAACACCCCAGATTATCCATATCAAAACTGCAAGCATTGTAAGGAGTATAAGCTTATGTCCCAAATTGAATTCTCTCTTTTCATCATTCTTGACAGCAGTTTTTTCCCTGAAATAGTTGTCTGCTTCATACATTACAGAAGCCTGTGGATTCTTTCTGATCTTTTCTCCGTAAAACATCATATAGACTGCTCCGGCAGCTGTTACTATTACCCACATTGTAATTCTGAATCCTGCCCCTGAAAGTATCGGTATGCCTGATATACCCTGCGCTATGGCAACACCGAAGGGATTCATCCATGAAGTGGCATTTCCTATCTGAGAGGCAACAAATGTAACTGTAACGGCAACAATGGAATCATAGCCAAGGGCAATAACAAACGGAACCATAATCATTGCGAAAGGTATGCATTCCTCCGACATGCCGAAGACTGCGCCACCAAGGGAGAATAAGAAAAACAGCAATGGAAGTGCCAGTCTCTCCAAACCTTTTGTTTTGCTGATAAATGCATATATGCCTGCATCCACGGCTCCTGTCCGCATGATTACGCCGAAAGCGCCGCCGACAACAAGAATCAATGCAACAATACCTACGGCAGACCCGTATTTATCACCAGTGACGAGACCTTCAAACAAATAGTTCAGAACGCCGAATCCATAAAAGTCATCTGTTCCCCAAACTTTTGCCGTATTATGAAGTTTTTTGCTGGTATCATAGACGGAATCCTTATACAGTCCATAAAGCACCGGTTCGCTTAGCCCTATCTCCTCCAAGCCCTCTGCAGACCATGTTGAAACATCGGTTTTCAGATATCCATCCACAGCAGCCTTGTCTAAGCCGAGTTCAGTGAGCTTCGCTTCATCAGCCGATAAAGCTTCCAGCTGGGGTTTGAGCTTGTTTAAGTCCAGGTTGTAGTCGTACCTGAATGTTTCCGGCATTAGAACCGTTCTGGTTTTTGCTTTGCCTGACGCATCCTGATACTCTATCTTATGAGTATCGAATTTGCCTGCCGGTACGATGAAGGTTATAAGCCACAAAACAATGACAACCCAAAATATGATTGCATAAGTATGAGGAGTTTTAATTTTTGTGTAGTCTCTTTTAGCCTTGGTTTTTACCCCGGTATCCTGTTTTTTTTCTTGTAAGTTTGAATCCATGCAAAACCCTCCTTTATTTTGATATGAATATTTACTAGCAATAACCATGCCAAAACAGCACAATCTTTTTGAGTTTTTTAAAACATATACCATTTCTGACAGCTTTAGGTATAATATGTATATTTGCTATGTGATGCAGCTTTTTTGTTATATAATTAATATAGAATATGATATAAGCGGTGGGTGCATATGAAAAAGAAAAGTATTGGATTGATATGCGGAAGCATAGAAACTGAAAAGGCTCTTGTCAAGCAGCTCAGGGAGTATCTTGGAGATCTGGTGGAAATCATAAGCATTCCAATGGATGAAGGTATCAAGGCTTTACCCGTATCTGATATTTTGCTGCTTTCCAGTGAAATTGTCTACACGGAACTGGTCAATTTGAACTTCTGCCTGAATAAATCAGACCTGATAATTGCTAAAAGAACAGTAAGCTATGAGAACCTTGACCAAATAGTATTAATGCCTCATGGGCTTGATGTATTATTCGTCAATGACCTGGAGGAGACTGCAAACGAGGGAATTGAAGCGCTGAAAGAAATCGGTCTGGACCATATAAACTATATCCCTTATTATCCTGGCAAGAAGGGGCCGGTTCCCGAGCTTGAATATGCCATCACACCGGGTGAGTCCGATAAAGTGCCCCCGAGTGTGGAAAAAATATGTGACATAGGGCCGAGGATACTGGATTTTGCTACAATAGTAGAGATAATGTACTGCTTGAATCTTGGGAAGCATTTAAACAGAAGCTTTGCAAATGAATATTTAAAGAAAATAATATCCGTCTCACAGAGAATGGCCCTGTATAGTTTTGAAATCAACAGGGTGAATGAACAATTATCCACTGTTGTAGACAGTATCGATGACGGAATACTGGTTTATGATACATATGGCAGAATCACAGTGTGCAATGGTAATGTGAGGAAGATGCTTAAAATAAAGCCCCAAAATGCAGTTGGCAGGGCAATTAAGGATATAATACGCAATACCACTCTTATAGGCTATTTGATGAACAAGGACGAGAATCAGGATATTTTAATAGACATAGAAGGAACAGAATTTGCCGTAAGCAAATTCCCCATCTTTTCTGAAAGATCCTATATTGCCATTTTCAAAAATATTAAGGAGACGTTGGAATATAACAATAATCTGAGAAAAGAATATATCAATAAAGGATTTTACGCAAAATACTCATTTTCGGATATTATAGGCATCAGTGCCGGAATTAGACAATTGAAGGATACTGCGAAAAAGCTAGCCAAGACCGACCTCACAATACTCATAGAGGGCGAAAGCGGCACGGGCAAGGAGTTGTTCGCCAGTGCAATACACAATGAATCCAAAAGAAAGGATGGCCCTTATTTAGCAGTCAACTTCAGTGCATTACCCGATGAGCTTATTGAAAGCGAGCTTTTCGGTTATGAGGAAGGAGCTTTCACAGGGGCAAAAAAAGGAGGAAAACCGGGGCTCTTTGAACAATGCAACGGCGGCACAATATTCCTGGACGAAATAGGGGATATTTCCCTTAAGGTTCAGGCCCGGCTTCTCAGGGTTCTTGAAAGCAAAGAAGTGATGCGGATTGGCGGAAGTGAAATCAAGAGCATAAATGTTAGGGTCATTGCCGCTACCAATAAGGATCTTTCAAAGAATGTGCAGGAAAACAAATTCAGGGAGGATTTATATTACCGCCTCAAAATGGGTTATTTAAGGCTGCTGCCTTTAAGGGAAAGGAAAGAGGATATACAGGAGCTTATCCATTATTTCATATCCAGAGAGACTACGGAGAAAATTACAATTGCCCCGGAAGTGATGAAAATACTTGTGAACCACATTTGGCTCGGTAATGTAAGGGAACTCAGGAATGCGGTGTGTTATATGCTGGCAGTTAAGGAAGCGACCAATATAAAGCTGTGCGACCTTCCAGACAGCAACTTTTTTGCAGAGGATAAGTCAAAAGATGCTCAAAACCTATGCCGGTTAATAAGTGAGGAGGAATCCTTCATAGTCAGGTGTATAATACAGAACTACAGATCAGGTGAAGTTATAAGCAGGGAAAAACTTTGGAACAGCATAGTTAAAAGTCCTTACAAAATGAGTTTGTACAAATTGAGAAAAATACTGGACAGCCTCGAAGGAAGGAATATAATTCATAAAAATAGAGGACGGGAAGGAATAAAACTTTCTGATTACGGTATTAAGTTATTGGATGAATTTATTGGTTGATTGGCTGATTAATGGTTGATGAATTGGTTAATATACTCTGTGTAAAAATATTTATTTTTATCGTCTTTATCTACCCTCATAAGCTTCACTATAGGAACGCTAACTCCAATTTTATTACTCAGTTTACTATAAATAAATTCATTACATGCGCAATCTGTAAAATAGTGTTTGATAATATATTTATCTTGTTTATTTGTTCTTGAATAACCAAGTATAAGATTACCACTGTCACCGACTCTCTCAATTCCGTGTTTTTGAGAGAACATATAATCATTTGAGTTTACTATATCATCGGAACTTCTCAATATCTTTGCACTATTCTCTTTCTCTTTATTTACTAATTGGTCTTTCTTCATCATATTAGATATACGAGTTGCAAATGCCTTTGAATACATCTCCCAAATCACTCCACATCCAATTCCTATAATATAGTATCTATGCTTTGGTTTTAATGTTTTCTTAGAACCCTAAATTATGTAAAAAATAGAAAAACATATTAATAAATAATCTGTTGCTTTCATTTATGGTGGGACCGGCTGGGATCGAACCAGTGACCCCCACGATGTCAACGTGGTACTCTAACCAGCTGAGCTACGGTCCCATGTGAATATATTATAACATCATATTCGCACAAAATTCAATATTATATTATATCCTTTTTGTACCGGATTAAAACAAGCTGCACCGTTAAAGTGCAGCTTGAATTTATTTTCCCGTATATATGTCTTATGCAGCTTCGTTCAGTATATCCATGAATTCCTGTCCTGTTATTGTTTCCTTCTGTATGAGGAAGTCTGCAATTCTTCTCATTGAATCCAGGTTTCCTTCAAGAAGCTCCTTTGCTTTCTTGTGGCAGGATTCGATTATTTCGAGTACCTGCTTGTCTACCTCTGCTGCTGTCTCATTAGCGCAGTTCATGACAGGCCTTCCGTCCAGATACCTGTTCTGCATTGATTCCAGCCCCATCATGCCGAATTTGTCGGACATTCCGTACTGTGTTACCATGTATCTTGCAAGCTGCGTCGCTCTTTCTATATCGTTTGAAGCACCTGTTGTTATTGAATTGAATTCCACTTCTTCAGCAGCTCTGCCTGCCAGAAGGACTGTTATCTGCTCCAGTATCTCGTCCTTAGACATCAGGTACTTCTCTTCTTCCGGCATCTGCATAGTATAGCCGAGTGCACCCATTGTCCTTGGTACAATAGTAATCTTGTGCACCGGCTGGGTCTTCTTCTGCAATGCAGTTGCCAATGCATGTCCTACTTCGTGGAAGGCAACAATCCTCTTCTCCTGTGGTGTCAGTATCCTGTCCTTCTTCTCCTTACCTGCAATTATAACTTCTACCGCTTCAAAGAGGTCTTCCTGCTTTACCTTGTCCCTGCCAAGACGTACAGCGCTTAAGGCAGCTTCGTTTATGACATTCGCAAGGTCGGCACCTACTGCGCCTGAAGTTGCCATAGCAATAGCGTCAAGGTTTACATTGCTATCCAGAATAACATTCTTTGAATGTACTCTAAGAATAGCTTCTCTTCCTTTCAAATCCGGCTTGTCTACAATAACACGCCTGTCAAAACGTCCAGGTCTCAAAAGTGCCTTGTCCAGTACTTCCGGCCTGTTTGTAGCGGCAAGTATCACAACTCCCTTTGAGGAATCAAAGCCGTCCATTTCAGCCAGCAGCTGGTTAAGTGTCTGTTCCCTCTCGTCATTTCCCCCCAGGGTGCCTTCTCTGCTCTTTCCTATAGCATCAATTTCATCAATGAATATTATGCAAGGTGCCTGCTGTTCAGCTTGTTTGAATAGGTCTCTCACCCTTGATGCTCCTACACCCACAAACATTTCAACAAAGTCCGAGCCTGAAAGTGAGAAGAAAGGAACATTCGCTTCTCCGGCAACCGCCTTTGCAAGAAGTGTTTTACCTGTTCCCGGAGGTCCCACAAGCAAGGCTCCCTTCGGCAGCTTTGCACCTATTTTCAAATACTTTCCCGGGTTATGCAGGAAGTCGACAAGCTCACGGAGCGACTCTTTGGCTTCCTCCTGGCCGGCCACATCCGTGAATGTAACGCCGGTCTTTTTCTCAATATAAACCTTTGCCGTACTCTTTCCAAAAGACATTGCACCGCCCGACCGTTTCATAACCGAGCCCATAAGCATTGAACTCATGAAATAGAAAACTCCTATCGGCAATACCCAGTTAAGTATAAAATTCATGACCGGTGAAGGCTTGTCCTTAATGGGTGTTGAAAATTTTACTCCTGCGGCATAAAGCTTGTCCACCAGTCCCGGGTCATTGAGATAGCCTGTGTAATATATTTTCTTAGTCGGTACAGCTGCTGTTCCCTGAGCATTTTTCGGAACAATCAGCAAACGGTCGTCCAATATCTGAACTGTGTCGATTTGTTTGCTTTGCAGCATATTGAGAAATTCTCCGTAGTCGATTTCCTTTATAGTAGACTTCGCGAATTCTGTTATGCCCAAATTAATTGCAATCGTAATAATCAATGCAAGTCCCAAATAGTATACCAGATTTCTTCTTATAGGTTTCATATAAACTCCTCGATTCTTTAATTCTTGTTATCGATAATTTTGTTTAAAAGCTCAAGGCCTTTAACAATAGTCTCCATTTCCTCCTCAGAGGTCTTCTTGAAACAATTTGCAAGAAAGCCCTCATGCTTCAACCGAAGCTCGTCCTGCATTTCATTTGCCTTTTCTGTAAGCACTACCTTTACAATCCTCCTGTCAGCCTCGTCACGCAGCCTTCTGACCAATTCCATGCGTTCAAGCCTGTCTATGATTCCTGATGTTGTGCTGTTGGTCAAACCCATGTTGATACTTATATCGCTTATTTTCATCTCACCGTTTTGATAAAGCAGTGTTATAACGGCCATTTGCGGGACGGTCAGGCTTGACTCACAGAAACAGCACCTCATGTCCTTGTCCATCTTGTTGCTGATCTTACTCATAAGCTCCATTATGATTTTTCCATTCGTGTATCCCATTTTATCCTCCGTGTGCCATTATGAAAATTACCGCATCATGCAAATAGTTAGCATACAAATATTTCGCATACTAACTATTTAAATATAACCTATTTATTAAGTCGTGTAAATGGTTACGGTTTCCAATT
Source organism: Caulobacteraceae bacterium (assembly GCA_050261415.1). Classification (GTDB taxonomy): domain Bacteria; phylum Bacillota; class Clostridia; order Lutisporales; family Lutisporaceae; genus JBLNDG01. The sequence continues at coordinate 10,547 of JBLNDG010000150.1, forward strand.
GGCAAAAAATATGTCAAAACTTATTCAAAACATTCTATTGCCTTATCTATATAGAGTATTCCGTCCAAGTGCTCAATTTCATGACACAAAGCGCTTGCCAGCTTTTTTTCTCCAGTAAGTCTGATCTCCTCGCCATTTTCATTCAAGGCTTTCACGGTTACTTTCTCCGGCCTTTCTATTTTGCCCCATTTGCGCGGGATGCTCAGGCAGCCTTCTTCGACTATCTGGCTTCCCTGGGTTTCTATTATTTCCGGATTAATCAGGTTGATAATTCCTTCCCCGACATCTATTACAACAATTCTCTTCAGTATTCCAACCTGGGGAGCTGCCAAACCTAATCCATCCGCATGATACATCGTTTCCGCCATATCTTTAAGCAGTTCTCGTACCCTGTCATCTACCTTTTCTACCGTTTTGCATTTTTTTCTTAATATTTCATCATTCAAACGCCTGATATTTCTTAATGCCATATTGCCTGCCCCCACATTTTTTATTTCTCATTATCATATTTTATTCTTTTATATTCAAAGCTTTCATATAATCTTCACTATTGTCTATATCTATAGACATATTTTCTTCTTCTATATTAACAAATAAAACCTGTTCAGGATTATCCTGAATTATTACTCTGCCCCCGGTGTCACCTTCCAATTCCATTAAACTCTTGTGCCATACCGCCGGAAAAATGGTAGGCATCCCCCTCTTGCCGTTGTACAATGGTACAATTATCTTGCCCTTGTTTTTCGAATGCTTGTCAATAAGCTTCCCAATGAGCTCCTTATTTATAAACGGTTGATCTCCCGTAAAGAACATAAAGCTGTCGCTTTCGCTGCTGCAGCTTTGTATACCTTTTTTCAGTGATGTGCTTAATCCAAGCTGTGCATCAGAGTTATAGACAGCTTTGAGTCCGCAGTCTTCTGCTATGTTCTTGACTTCTGCATCCCTGTAGACAAGCACTATCTCATCGAACAAGGCTGATTTCTTCACTATATTAATTATATTCTCCACGAGAGGCATTCCGTTAAAAGGGAGAAGCAGTTTTGGGGCACCCATTCTTACCGAGCTTCCCGCTGCAAGTATAATTGCGCTAATCATAAAAACACAACCTTAATCTATAATCGGGTTATCCTTGTTAAGGCATGTGACCGCAACACTTGCCGGATAATCCCGAGCCATATTTTTAATCCTTTTTGCCCGTTCCGTTCTTTCTGCATTATCTGCCTTATTCAGCAATACTACCTTTTTTGAAGCAAAAGGTGTATTCTTGAACAGTCCTTCAGGGTGTATGATGAGTTTTGCAAGCATGCCCTCATCTATCATATCTCCTTCGGAGCAGCCGCAAACCTTGCAAAAGTAATCCAACCTGTGAACTGACGCTTCACTTGCTTGTTCACCCAGACAGTCCAAACCTATCAACCCCAGTACCATATCGCAGCATTCGGGAATAAAAGGTTCATGTGCTGCAGGAGCTTTCACAGGCTTCCTTTTTGAGCCGTCTCCTTCTACAAGCACATAGCCGATGTTGGAAGAAGCAAAGATACCGCTTATTACCGTATTGTCATAGCCAACCAGCTTGTTGTCTTCAGTTACGCCTTTTGCGATAACATATATGCCCGGAGCAGAAATATTGTTTACATAGCTTTCTGCTTCACCCGGGGCTTCGATAATTGCTACTGCATCGCAAAGGTCCCTTTCAGGATAAAATATCCTTGTGGTTGTGGTGACAAGCACTCTTTTGCCAAGCGCCCTGAGTTCCTTTGCCAGCCTGAACATGGCGGTAGTCTTGCCACCGGCGCCTACAAAACAAATGCACTGTCTATCCGCAATATCGATTTTTAAACCTTCATATAACTGCATAATAGTACCTCTCATGGATAAATATATATTGCTACTTTCTACCGCAGCCCATTTATATAATATCAGAAAAAATATGCATAATAAAGCCCGATGCGTATTTTAGCACCGGGCACTTTACTATTCTGCTTTTTCTTCTACACAGCAGCCTTTTTCATCTTTCTTAAGCTTTATCTTCTTTACTATTTCAGGCACCATGCCTACAAGCTTCTCAATATTTGATTTGCCTTTAATAGGAAGCATTGTTACTGCTTCATCCTTTATTACAACTACTGCATCAGGGGAAATCCTTGCGCCTACTCCTACTCCTGTTCCCATTCCGTCGTTGCCCTTTTCATCCTTTCCGCCGCCGCCACCGCCGCCGCAGCCGAAGGATACTGTGATTATCGGTATCAGAGTTGTTTCTCCGACAACAATCGGTTCTCCTATGACTGTTTCAGTCTTCAGGAACTTTTCAAGATGGCTGAACAGGGTTTCAAGACTTTCATTTATTGGTGATTTACCTTCCATTTATATTTCCTCCTTATAATTTTTCAAATTATCCTTATAAGCAACAATACAACGGATAATTTTAAAAAGTTTCACTTATTTTTTCTTTTTGAATAAAATTTTTCTTATCGGTTTCTTGAGAGCCGTCCTTACTGTCTGGTAAGCTATCGAACCAACTGCAACACTCCCCTCAGCCCTGAAATCCAAATCAAAAATTTCTTCGTCAAAAACCGGGGTAAGGTGTAGCTTTGCATCGGGCACCAAGCCTCTGATTATTCCTACAATACCGCTTATCATACCCGTAAGCGACGGGTCGTCAAAGCCGTAAGTGCCGTATAAGTGCATATATTTCGGTTTTGCTATTCTTATTATCCTCTTAATGTATTCAAATATTTCTTCTATGAGTTCCTTTTTCGTAAAGTCTCTTATATCAAATCCGCGCTTCTCCTTTTTTTCCTTCTTTTTTTGCTTTTCCTCTTCCGTTTTTCCCTGATCCTCTTTAGCAGCTGTTCTGCCTGACTTCAGCTTGTAAACCCTCTTGTTGAATACATGAAGCGACACATCCACATCTTCATCTTCTACATCCGCTATTATATTGAGCGCTTTCCACGCCCATCCAAAACTGCATCTTACCTTGTAGCCTTCGGAAACCAGAACCTGTCCGGAGTAGTTAAAGGGTATAACCAGCAGAAGTACAATCAGTCCCAGAACTGTAAGCAGAAGGTCCGCCAGTATTTTTAGTATTATAGTTAAAACCAGCATTGGAATACCCCCGATAATTTTTATATCAGCTGTTCATCAGAAACTTGTTGACTTCCCTCTTAATGAGCGTTTTCACCAGGCTGCCTGTTTTTGAGGCTGTTGCTTTAATGCCCTTTTTTATAAGCCTGCTCCCGGGCAGGAACCCAATGTACCTGCTGGAGTTCTGCGCAATTCCCTTGCTTATCTGAAGTCCTTTGCCAAAGGCATATTTGAGTTTGTTTTCCATTTGAACTTCATAAATGCCGTCATCAACAACCTTTCTTATCATCGCATCAAGGTCCTTTACCTCAATGTCATCGTCAAAAAAGCTGTCAAGGCTCTTCTCGACTGCCATTAGTGCTTCAAGCTCATTCCGGCAGGCTCCGCAGTATGTGATATGCTCTTTCAGAAATACCTGCTCCAAAGGATCAATAGTATTGTCAACGTATTTCTGAAGCAGCTCCTTATCAAATTCACAACTCATAAATACACCTCCATTGCTAAAGGCTTAAAGCGCCTTTCAGCTTCTCCTTCAGTATATTTCTGGCTCTATGTATGTCTGTTTTTATGGTTCCCAAAGGTTCTTTCAGCACTGACGATATTTCTTCATAGCTCAAACCTTCGTAGTACCGCAGTATTAGTACCATTCTATGCTTAGGGTTCAAATCCTTAAGGTTCTCCTTTATAATTCTTCCCAAATCCTTACTTTCAATTTCTGATTCCACATCATCACAAGCCGGTATAATGTCTTCCAGTGCTACATCATCCTCGCCCCCTGAATGAAGCGATACTACATTGGGCTTTACCTTCCTTTTGAAATTAATGCAGGTATTGACTGCAATGGTTCTGATCCATGGGTGAAAAGGCATCTTCTCATCAAACCTTGATATATTGCTGAATACTTTTATGTATATTTCCTGTGTCACATCAAGGGCGTCCTGCTCGTTCTGCATGTAGCTGTAGCATATCTTATACAAGTATCTTTCATACATTTTAAATAATTCGAAAAATGCATTCCTGTCAAGTTTTTTGCATCTTTTTATTATGTTCGGGTCTACATACACAGTACCACCCCCAGACCCTCATAAAATAATACACTAAAAAAATGAAATTGTTTCATTTTTTTCTGTTTTTTTTGACTTCTAAAATAAATAAAAAAGGTAAACCTATTAGTAAGTATTGTGTCTTATTATTTAGGATGAAAGGATGAAAAACATGAAAATCAAAGAGATTATGACTACTGATGTCAAAACAGTTACCTCCAGCGACAACGTTTCCCAGGCTGCCTCCGTCATGGATCAGTTGAACGTCGGTTCCATACCTGTCATAGATAATAACAAGGTAGTCGGAATAGTTACCGACAGGGATATTGTGGTCAGGAGCGTAGCCAAAGGACAGAACCCGACCCAGAAAGTTTCCGATGTAATGACCACTAACATTACCTATGCTACACCTGATATGGATGTTCATAAAGCTGCGGACATAATGGCCGAACAGCAGATCAGAAGGCTTCCCGTAGTAGAAAACGGCAGCTTGGTCGGTATTGTTGCAATAGGCGACCTTGCAGTTGAGAATATATTTGAAAACGAAGCAGGGGAAGCACTTCACGACATATCAAAAGGTGTAAGACATTAGAACTAATAATCCCGCTCCAAAATCTCCGGTTACCCCGGAGATTTTTTTGGCTTATATAGTTAATAATACCACTAAAATGCAATGCTTTAAATGCTGCAGAGACTATTTAATATTTTTTTTCAAAAGGGAGATTCTATATATGTAATATATAGAAATGCTTGCGAGGTGTTGTACTTGCTTATTGTTTTCGTTAGGACCATTATTCTTTACATAGTAATCGTGGTGACACTCAGGTTGCTGGGCAAAAGACAGATCGGACAGCTTCAGCCCTCCGAGCTTGTTGTTGCACTGGTCGTAGCTGACCTGGCATCCGTTCCTATGTCTAATGTTGGTGTACCTCTTATAAATGGTATAATCCCAATCATTACCCTCTTTATTCTTGAAGAATTGCTGTCTTATATAGCCCTCAAAAGTGAAAAGGCCCGTGGCGTCATATGCGGGTTACCAAGCATTCTTGTGGAAAAAGGGGTTATTGTTGAAGATGAGCTTAAAAGGATACGGTATAACATCAATGACCTGCTGGAACAGCTCAGGCTCATGAACTTTTTCAACGTTGAAGATGTCGAGTATGCCATACTTGAAACCAGCGGAAAGCTGAGTGTGATACCAAAGCCTGAAAAAGCACCTTTAACTCCCAAAGACTTCAACCTCCAGCCTAAAGGTGAAGGGCTGCCTGTGACTGTAATCATTGATGGTAGGATCAATTCCGAAAATCTCGGGAAGGTTGGCTTAAATGATGATTGGCTATATGAAGAACTGCGCAAGAATAATATCAGCTCCGCAAAAGAAGTGTTCTTTGCATTTCTGGCTGCCGGCAACCAGCTCAGATATCAGTTAAAGGGCAAGCCGGGCAAAAGAGAATCTATAAAGGGGAGTGGTGGCAAATGAAGCCTGTTGCTATTATCGCTTTAGTAACTGCTGTAATAATAGCCGGAGGCATTGTCAGCCTTCATATGCTGAGTTCCGAATCGGACAGCCTTTACAGCAACCTGATAAGCCTTGAAAAGGACATTAATAATCAAAATTGGAGTAAATCCACCAAAGCCCTTGATGAATTTGAAAAGAAATGGGATAAGGCAAGCAAATACTGGTCGATGTTCATTGATCATTACGAAATAGACAATATAGAACTGGAGCTTTCACAGCTTGAGTCATTTATAAAAACTGAAGAGAAAAGCCAGGCATTATCAAGGCTCTCTTCCTTGAAAACCCTGATAAAGCATATTCCGGACAAAGAAGCTTTTACTCTGAAAAACATACTGTAGAATTTTTAATAAGCTCCCCCATGTCCTCAGGTACCGGAGCGGTGAACTCAAAAGGTCTTCCATCCATCGGGTGAGGCATTGACAATATAAAGGCGTGCAGTGCATGCCTTTTAATTTTGTCCTGGCTGCCTCCATAAAGGTCGTCCCCCAGAATGGGGTGCCCTATGTAGGCCATGTGGACTCTTATCTGATGTGTCCTCCCGGTTTCCAATATGAGCTTCAAAAGGGTATAATCCTGAAACCTTTGCAGAACCTCATAATGGGTGACAGCTCTATCGCCGTCCTCCCTCACAACTCTTCTGATTGACTGCTGTACTTCTCTTGCAATAGGCGCTTCTACAGTTCCGGAATCGTTTTTCACAATGCCCTGCACTAAAGCCAGGTACTCTTTCTTCATTTTGGATTTATAGTTATGCAGCGACATAAGGTGCTGTATATGCGAACTTTTTGCAAACACGACAAGGCCGGAGGTATTCCTGTCAAGCCTGTTGACAGGCCTGATCGTTATATCCCTTCCGGCTTCCATCCAGTAGTACATAAGGCCGTTGGCCAAGGTTCCCATATAGTGGTTGCGGGAAGGATGAGTCGGGATACCCGCATTCTTGTTTACCACTGCCATATAATCATCTTCATAAATGATATCGAGCTCCATGAACTCAGGAAGTATGTTTTCGGAGTTCTCCTCCTCAATGGAGAATTCCAGTTTGTCTCCTTCTTTGAGGCGGTAATCCATATACTCCAAGCTTCCGTTTACCTTTACCGAGCCTGCTTTCTTTATTTTTATAAGGCTTCTCCTGGATAATAGGAGCTTTTTCTTTAGATAGTCACCTAATGTGATTCCTACATGTTCCTTTTCTATATAATACAGATTATTCTCCTTCAAGTGCATTTCACTCCGATTCAATTTCTGATATTAATGCTTCAATATCTCTGGGCAGCTCTGCATGAAGCTTGACCGTATTTCCCCCGACAGGGTGCATGAACTCCATGCCGTAAGCATGCAGCGCCTGTCTGTCAATCAGTGGGCTTGCTTTTCCATATAGACTGTCCCCGACTATCGGATGCCCCAGATGGCTCAGGTGGACTCTTATCTGGTGAGTCCTGCCTGTAACCAATTCCAGGCGCAGTATTGAATAACCCTTAATCTCCTTTATGGTCTCATACTTGGTTACAGCCCTTTGACCCTGATCCATAACTTTTCTTTTTATCGGATTATCGGGGTCCTTATCGATTGCCTTATCAATAATGCCTTTTTCTGGTGACAAGCTGCCTTCTATTATCGCTGTATAACATTTTTTGATTTCACCTTTTCTCATCATTTCGCCCAATCTGCTGTGAATTTCAGAGCTTTTGGGTACAACTACAAGGCCGGAGGTGTTCATATCCAGCCTGTTTAAAAGTCTTACGGCTGTGTGGATTCCTTGCTTTGAAAAATGATATGCGACAGCATTGAGCAAGGTTCCGCTTTGATGGTTCGGCGTGGGATGCACCAGCATGAAAGGAGGCTTGTCAACAACAAGCATGAAGTCATCCTCGTAGACTATATTTAGCCCAATATTCTCAGGTACTACCTCTTCCCTTGCCTCCTCGGACAAATCAAGCTCCAACAGGTCCCCATCCTTCAACCGGCTATCCCTGAAGGCAGCCTTGCCGTTGATAAGCACCTTCCTGTCCTTTATAAGCAGCTTGCTCTTTCTTCCGCTGAAGCCAAGGGTTCCAGTCATATAGTCAATAATATATTCTTTCTTACCGCCACAGTTTACTGTGTATTGCTTTATCATAGTCAAAACCTTCTTACCATTCCATCACATGCTATATATTTTAACCCTTTCATATTTCTTAATGCAGCTTTCAATTTCCGCTTCTTTTGCAGTTTCTGCCTTCTGTTCGTATAATTACCCCACAAAAAATATGTAATAAAAACCAAACAATTATAATTATACCACAAAAAAAGAAAAGAGGCTTCATATTGAAGCCTTTTCTACTAAATAATCGGATTAACCGCTGTATAACTTTCAGACTTTTTATTATTGGCCTTTGCATTCATGATAGTTTTATTATTGGCCAACTTCTCCTGCACCTTAAGCAATCTTTCAATTCTTGTATAGGCTTTCAGGTTTGAAAGTAATACTTTATTATTATCCATAATAACACCTCTTTCTTTCAAATTTGGTTGTGATAATAATATAAGTTTTCCTTTCGCGCTTGATCAACACCTCCACAATATATACAAAAGTGTTTTGTAAACACAACCTAAATTTGTTTCTTAATTTGTAGTCAAGCTCTGCTGTCGTTTATCTTATAGTTCTATTATACTCCATGTAAAATACAATTTCTTACACTCCAGCCTTCCCTATAAGCGATTAATCATCAGTAACCACTGCCAATCCTATTTAACTTGAATGGCATATAATCTTTATGGGAACTCCTCAATTTTCGCCTGTTTTCCTTATGAGTTTGTTTTATATATTATATAAGAAGAAACTTTTCTAATCTCCATGCATTGAAAGCACGTTAGGCCTGTCTATTGCTATACTCTGGCTTATAGCAGCCATACTGAACATTCCCTCGGCAGTCTCCAACGGAACGCCTTTCATGTCTATTTTTTTTATATCAGCTTCTCCTACACTCCTTCTTTGAAGCTCAAAAATGTAATGAACCGCCTGAGGAAGCAGTCCCAACAGTCTTGCAGCAACCGTATCTGCTGCCACCGGATCGGTACCTGCAACTATAAGGTTTGAGCTTACTGCCTTTCCATCGCTTGGCCCTGTCCAGACCATACCGTTCATTCCGGATAGAATTGTAATATCAATTGGTACAGCTTCTCCCATAGCAGCAATGAAGCCATGCAGATCCTCATGTATTCCAAGCTGCTTTTTGGGCATCCCGTGGATTTCGGCTGGCGGCCATGATAAGGCTACATTTTTGATGCCCAGCGATACGGTAGCTTCCTTGTGCATCTTTATAGGAGTAAAGGAAATATGTACATCCATCTCTTCATAGAGTTTGTTTATCTTTGTAGCAGGGACAATTCCATGGTTAAGCTTTATTTCGGTATAAGGGCCATAGTTCAGGTCAACAAACTCTACCTGCTCATCCTTCACTATCTTATTAAAGCCTATTTTTTCAAAAACCTGAAGAGTCGGAGCGCCGCCTGAGCCTGCTGCAACCACTATTCTGGCTGGGCTAAAACCCTTCACATACCTTATTATTTTCCTCAAGAGATCAGGATGCACTACGGTTCCTGTATCTGCAGGCTTGTTGTCAACCGTGTTTGAAGTAATGACTACACAATCCCCTTGTTTTATCATCGTACTCGCACCAATAAGATTCAGTGCATCCTCTATGCAATTTTTTGATTGTGCTGAATTGACAATTGCGACAACCGGGTTTTCATTTTTTCTTTTACGCAAAAAAATCACCTCAGGTCTATTTATTCCACCTGAGGTCATGAAATATTATACATTATAATTATTTTTGTAAAATTAAATATTCAGCAGCCTTCCAAGTGCCGGGTTTATACCCAGGCTTTCCTTGAGGCTAAGGTACTCATCATAGGCCTTCCTGTTCCTGCTCTCCTTCTTGACCGCCCGTATCATAAGGTTCTTGGGAGTATCCAATGGCGAAACATATTCGACTATTGAAACCTCATAGCCCTGTGCTTCCAAGATCAGCCCCCTGATACCGTCTGTCAGCACATCTGCAATCCTTGCTTTAAGCACCCCATATTTCAATATCTCACTGAATGGCTTATATTCATACTGGCTTAAAACCTCCCTGTGACAGCAAGGTATTACTATCATAGCCCCCGCTCCATACCTTACCCCTGCTGCAATTGCCATATCCGTAGCCGTATCGCAGCCATGAAGGCTTATTACAATATCAATTTTCCTCTCAGGCTGGTAGTTCTGTATATTCACCTGCTGGAATTCCATGTTCTTGTATCCCAGGTTCTGAGCCATTTTTTTTGAAGCATTTATGACCTGCTCCGATATATCAAGCCCTATGAAATAGCAGTTTTTCTTCAGCTTTTCCTTGATATAGAAATTAAGTACAAAGGACAGATAAGACTTGCCGCAGGCACAATCCAAAATTGTCAGGTTGTCCTTATAGCCCTGCTCCTTAAGAATCCCGTCAATAAGCTCGACAAAATGGTCTATTTGGTTGTACTTCCTTATCATGTCATTTTTTACTTTTCCTTCTGCGGTAAGTATCCCTATTTCCTTAAGGACTGCATATGCTTCCCCTGCTTTTACAAGATATGTCCTGTTTGTCCTTGCGGAAACCTCGTCATGAAAGTCTGCTATATCCTGTTCCTTGTCAATGTACTTCACTTTGACATTGTTTTTCTCGGTGCTTATTACTATACTGCTACCCCGTTCAGAGTATGTAATTATACAGTCGTCATAATCCTTCCCGCCTTTAAATATCTGCCCTGTCAACTCTCCAAAAGCAACAGGATTTTTTTGTTTGTTCATGTCAAATATCAGCCCGCTGTCTCCCATGTATACCTTAGCCTTTTGGGTTTTATCGGCCTTAGTGTATGAAATGTCAATATCTTTAAAAAACATCTGGTTTTCTTCAAGCCTGGCTTCCATGCTTTTTAATATGTTCTCCAGCTTTTTCTCAAGTACTTGCAGCATTTAACATTCCCCCATACCAAATAGTGTATCGGCTATATTGCTCAAATTCTTCGGCAGCTTGCACTCGAAGCTCTTGTTGCCGAGATAAGCAGCGTCCTCATGGACTTCCTTGAACTCCACCTTGTAGGCATACAAGAACTGATGCTCCAACCGGTATTCCCTCCTGAACCAATCATTGATCCTATTGTCACCGTACTTCGCATCCCCTATTATGGGATGCCCGAGGCTCGCAAGGTGGGCTCTTATCTGGTGCGACCTGCCTGTAACAAGCTCGACCTCCAATAGTGAAAAACTCTTATCCAATGTCTTTAGCGGTCTGGATACACATAACGTCTTATATATTGTATGTATCTCCTTCGAATCGGCTTCCTTTCGGTTAAGCACACTCGCCTTGTTGCTTTCCTCATCCTTCTGCAGATAGCCCCTAATTTCACCGCTTTTATTCATTCTGCCTGCGACAATGCATAAATAAAGCTTCCTTATACTCCTGTCCCTGATGGAATGGTTAATAGCCTTCAGACTTTTATAATTCTTGGCTACGATAACTATTCCGCCCGTATTCCTGTCAAGCCTGTTGCAGACGGCAGGAGTAAAGGTCAGTGAGTCTTCAGCCGTTCTATTTTTATATATATGGTACAAAGCCCTGTCAACAAGTGTATCCGTGTCACCCGGCTTGTCAGGGTGTGTAAGAAGCCCCGCAGGTTTGTTGGCTATTATGATGTTATCATCTTCATGGATTATATCGAGACTCTTTGTGGTTCCTGGCTTTAATACCTTCTTTCTGTCCGTATCCTGCTCAGACATTGCCATATAGAGCTGCAATGTATCGCCCGCAGTAAGCATATAGTTTTCCTTTTCCCTTTTGCCGTTTACCTTAACCTTGTTCTTCCTAAACAGCTTGTATATTTCTCCGAGCGGATACTCCTTCAAGTACTTCCTCAGAAACCTGTCCAGTCTCTGTCCTTCTTCGTTTTCAGTTATCCTGATTTCAAACATACGACACCTCTGTCTTTTTTCACTTTTTTCTATTGTTGCACAAGACTAATAAAAATACACTTTAAAAGGGCCTATAAGTGTAGAAACTTATGGCCCTTTGAGATAGCTATGCTATTCCGGGTGAGAATACGCAATACATTACCATATCTTTATCTCCTGTATTTATCATCCCGTGCTCACTTCCGGGAGGTGCAACAATTATACTTCCTGAAGAGGCTTTTTGCCTTTCCCCGTTCACCAGTGCAGAGCCTTCACCCTCAATCACATAGAATACTTCAAGAACTTCATGGGTATGAGGCAGCAATTCCCCGCCGGCCTTTATTGTTACAAGAGTTGCAGAAAGCCTTCCATTTTCACTGTTTACAGTAAGCTGCTTCCCATAGGCTTCCTTATGTCCCGGTCTTTTAACAAGTTCTATATCCTTCTGATTTCTTATTATTGCTTGCATTTCAATTCCTCCGCATCATTCTTTCGGTGCTATGACAAGGGCTTCCCCGTCCAGGACTTCCAAGCCGTCCTGATTGTAGCAGGTAGTCTTTAACCTTACTCTGCCCTTCTCAAGCTTCTCAACTACTTCAGCCACTGCTTTTATTGTATCTCCGAATCTTACAGGAGCCTTGAAATTAAGCTGCTGTGACAGATATATGGTTCCCGGCCCCGGCAGCTGTGTTCCAAGCACTGCAGAAACAAACCCGGCAGTAAGCATTCCATGGGCTATCCTCCCGCCGAACTTTGTGTTCTTGCTGGCTTCGTGGTTTATATGCGCCGGATTGAAATCCCCAGTAACACCTGCATAGAGGTAAACATCCGATTCTGATACAGTCTTTTCAAAGCTTGCCTTGTCCCCGACGTTGATCTGTGAATATGTTTTTCCCATATTCCAGCCCCCTTCCAACTAATCATTACACATATAAATATACCACACGCGACTATTGATTCAAATACTATTTTTACATAGGTCCCAACTTATCACTCAAGCCGATTGCACATCCGTCCGAAGCCTTGCATACTTTACCATTTAGGCGGCATACTCCGTCTTTAGGAGTAAGCTCACTGCCCATCTCTACATCAGAAGTCTTGTTCTCTTTGAAATTCCCGCAATTCTTACATTTCATTTTATCACCTCTTTTATAAAACCGAAAAAATGCTTATAAAGTATAGCATTCGCAGTTATATTTTCTATTAATACTTCTTATGTTATTCAGTTTGCAAGCCATAGCAGGTCTTGGAAAATTTTTCTTAACACTCAACTAAGTCATGATATAATAATATTGATTTTATCATTAAAATTTATTTTATCGATACAATAATATTTTTTATTGAGGTGTTAACATGCTATATGAAAAATTTCTGACCACAATGGATGAGATAAAGACCTTTTCTGACCCATTCAGAATTAAGGTACTTCTCACCTTCGGGGATGGGGAGGAGCCTTTAACCGTTAAGCAGATTTCCGTAAAGCTTGGAGAGGTTCCAGCCAAGGTCCACTATCACGTGAAGGAGCTTGAAAGGATCGGTGTTCTTGAAATAGTCGACACAAGGGAGAAATCCGGCATACTGGAAAAATACTATCTTCCCACTGCACAAAGCTTCAAAATTGATAAGAGCATCAGAACGGCTTTGGGTTCCGATGGACTGAACCTTATGGGAGATACTGTGCTGGATAGCCTGAATGAGGAGTACAAAAGGTTTAAAAGTGTTTCAAAGGATTGTACAGACAAGACCATAATGAACATTGGGACTGTATATTTGAGCGATGAAGAATTTGAAGAACTTGATAACATCGTAACTGAATATGTAAATTCGAAGAAAAAGCGGAAGGGCACAAAGCCTTATGTCCATGGATTAATACTTTTCAGAAAATATGATGATGGGAACTATCATGGCGGTTAATGCGCTGCCCTCCCTTCTTTTCGGCATGGCAGCGGGCGTATTTGTAGACAGGCTGGATAAGAGGAAAATAATGATTGCAGCAGACTTGTTGAGAGGTATCTCGACAGCTTTGATCGCATTTCTTTTCATCACCGGCAGCCTTAAGGTTTATTACCTCTATATATTTACTTTTTTTAATTCTTTCTGCGAGATATTTGCTTACCCGGCAAGAGCAAGCGCCATGCAAGTACTTGTAAACAAAGAGCATTACTTATCAGCTAATTCGCTTAAGGAAGCTTCCACCTCCGCTGCACAGATTGTCGGAACAGGTTTCGCAGCTTATGTACTCGGTTTCTGGAGTATTGGTGCAGCCGTACTCATAGATGCTGTAACCTTCTTTATCTCAGCCTTTACTGCCGCAGCAGCAAAAATAGAAAATACAACATCTGCCGGTAACAGTGCTTTGAATATCAAAGCATTCTTAGAGGAATTAAAGGAAGGCTTCATGATAGTAAAAGGAAACACCGTTCTCTTCATATCAGTTATTCTGGCTTTTGTTGCAAATCTTGCACTAGCGCCTTTCAACATACTTGTGCCTGTATACTCGGACAAAATCCTATTGGCCGGTGCCAAGGGGTATAGTTTTATTGAAATGTCCTTTACGATAGGCATTATATTAGGTTCAGTTGCGTTGGGCCAGATTGGTCACAAGTTTAAAAAGAGTATTCTTATTCTGGCAGGTTTTGCAGCGTTAGGAACAGGAGTTGCCTTGCTCGGTTTCGTATATGGTTTGTACATTGCTGTGACTGTTTGCACAATTACAGGTGCGTTCATACCCCTGATCAATACATGTACCAATACGCTAATACAGGAAACAACCCCAAAAGATATGATGGGAAGAGTCTCATCAACACTGGGTACATTATGCATGCTTGGCTTACCTCTTGGCTATGCGGCTTCAGGCTTTATCGCTGAGGGTCTTAATGTTCAGGCGACCTTTATGGTTCTGGGTGCTTTGATAACATTTACTATTGTACCTGTATTGTTCGTAAAAGAGTTCTTCCGCCACTAAAAAAGGGAGGATAATTTCCTCCCTTTTTTACTGTTTCTTGAACTTTAGCTCATCTTCTCCCGCATCGATCAGTATGTTGTCGCCATTACCTATTTCTCCTGATATCAATGCTCTTCCTATGAAAGTCTCCATCTTCTTTTGTATGAACCTCTTTATCGGTCTTGCTCCGTAAACAGCATCATAAGAATTTCTCATGATATAATCCTTTGCAGCATCGGAAAGCTGCACATTTATGTCCCTATCCTTAAGTCTCTGTGCCACCTGTTCAAAGAGCAGATCTATTATCTTCCTGACCTGTTCCCTCTGCAAAGGCTTAAAGAATACTATGTCACCAACACGGTTAAGGAATTCCGGCCTGAAGTTTCTTCTCAACTCCTCGTCTACTGCCTTCTCAGCCTCCGGCTTAATTTCCCCATTTTTGTCCACTCCTTCAAGCAAATACATGCTGCCTATATTTGAGGTCATAATAATAACCGTATTCTTGAAATCCACCGTCCTGCCCTGACTGTCGGTCAGTCTCCCGTCATCAAGTATTTGCAGGAATACATTGAATACATCGTGGTGGGCCTTTTCTATCTCATCAAAAAGTATTACGGAAAACGGCCTTCTCCTCACTGCTTCCGTAAGCTGCCCGCCTTCATCATAGCCCACATATCCCGGAGGTGCCCCGATTAGTCTGGCAACAGTATGTTTTTCCATATATTCGGACATGTCTATCCTTACTATATTATCCTCGCTGTCGAATAAAGCTTCTGCAAGGGCCTTTGCAAGCTCTGTCTTACCTACACCTGTCGGGCCTAGGAATATGAATGAACCAATCGGTCTCTTCGGATCTTTGAGCCCGCTTCTCGCTCTTAAGACTGCATCAGCCACAGCGGAAACAGCTTCATCCTGCCCTATTACCCTCTTATGCAATATCTCATCAAGTCTTAAAAGCTTTTCCCGCTCATTTTCCACCAGTTTCTTTACCGGTATGCCGGTCCATTTCGAAATAATCTCAGCAATTTCCTCTTCTGTTACTTCCTCCTTCAATAACTGACCGGAACTCTGCCTTTCTTCCAGCTTCGACTTTTCTGCGTTAAGCTGCTTTTCCAGTTCAATCAGCTTTCCGTATTTCAATTCTGCGACCCTGTTAAGGTCGTATTTGAGTTCTGCCTTTTCTATCTCGGATTTTGTCTCTTCTATCTGCTTTTTTATTTCCCGTATATTCTTTATATTGGCTTTTTCCAGCTCCCATTGGGCTTTCATTGTATCGCTGCCCGCCTTAAGCTCTGACAGTTCCTTGTTCAATGCCTCCAGCCGCTCTACAGACTGTTTGTCTGTTTCCTTCTTCAATGCTTCCCGCTCGATTTCCAGCTGCATTATTCTTCGCATTATTTCATCCAACTCGCTCGGCATGCTGTCAATCTCAGTCCTGAGCATTGCAGCCGCTTCGTCTATCAGGTCAATCGCCTTATCCGGCAGGAACCTGTCGCTTATATACCTGTTTGATAGCACTGCAGCCGAAATTAATGCGTTATCCTGTATGCGCACTCCATGGTGTATTTCAAATTTTTCCTTGAGGCCTCTCAGTATGGAAATAGTATCCTCTACATTGGGAGCCTCAATCATTACAGGCTGGAATCTTCTTTCCAGGGCTGCATCCTTTTCAATATACTTTCTGTATTCATCCATGGTGGTTGCCCCTATGCAGTGCAGTTCGCCCCTTGCCAGCATTGGTTTCAACAGGTTTCCGGCATCCATTGAGCCTTCTGCTTTGCCTGCACCGACTATATTGTGTATTTCATCTATGAACATAATAACCCTGCCGTTGGACTTTTCAACTTCCTTGAGCACGGCTTTCAGTCTTTCTTCAAACTCTCCCCTGTATTTCGCACCTGCTATAAGAGCGCCCATATCGAGAGAGAAAATTGTTTTGTTCTTTAACCCTTCAGGTACATCGCCCTTCATAATTCTCTGGGCCAGTCCCTCAGCAACAGCAGTCTTGCCGACGCCGGGCTCGCCAATCAGAATTGGATTATTCTTTGTCCTCCTGGACAATATCCTTATTATTCTCCGTATTTCATTATCACGGCCAATTACGGGGTCAAGCTTCCCTTTCCTTGCATCCTCCACCAGGTCCCTTCCGAACCTGGTCAATGCTTCATAGGTTTCTTCCGGGTTCTGGTTGGTTATCCTCTGGCTGCTCCTTACCGCTGATAGCTCCTTCAGGAATTTGTCCCTTGTCACCCCATATTTCTTCATTATCTTTGAAGACGGTGAGCCGCTTTCATCTATAAGTGCGAGGTAAATGTGCTCCACGCTGATATATTCATCCTGGAATTTCTTTGCTTCCTCCCCGGCTTTTATGAAAAGCTCTTCAAAGCGTCTTGAAACATAAGGTGTGACAGCAGTACTTCCATATACCTTCGGTATTTTCTCAATCTGATCCGATAAATCCTTATAATAAAAATCAAAAGGAACGTTCATCTTTGCAAGAAGCCTGGGTATCAAGCCCTCATTCTGCGTAATTAATGCGAAGTGCAGATGTTCCCCCTCAATTGTCTGCTGGTTGTTCTTAACCGCCAGGTCCTGTGATTCAAGGACTGCTTCCTGTGCCTTCTGCGTCAATTTATTAATATCCATTTCTTAATTCTCCTTTGACTTTGACTTTCTTTGACTTTCAATTAATTTATATCATATTGCTTTATATAAAGAAACTTCTATGTAGCTTCACATTTGCCTGTTTTTACTGTTTTTGCTTATTTTTTTACGATTATTTTCTTCTTATTCAAAATTTCTCCCTATGCTGGTTGCAGCATCAAAATATATAGTTTTTTTAATTTGATGCATTAATTCATTTACATTGCACACTATATAACCGGATGTTCTTCATTTTGCCTTTTGTTACTCCTTTATGTTATTACATTTTTCTATAATGCTCCGTCAATGAGTTTCATAAAAGGCTTACTTGGTGTTAAAATGCTTTATTAGAAGCCTTTTATACATTTGCTAGTGTGTTCTTTAAAGCACTAATTATGGCAGCTGAACAATAAAATAACACTTATATTATTTTGATTTCAGTAAAACATAATAACAGGAGGTGAGATAAATGGCAAGAACTAATCAGAAAGTAGTACCTCAGGCAGCAGCAGCTCTTGATAGGATGAAATATGAAATAGCTACTGAAGTAGGCGTAAACTTAAAGGACGGCTACAACGGTGACATTGCAGCAAGAGACGCAGGCAGAATAGGTGGAAACATGGTAAGAAGGTTAATCGAGCAGGCTGAAAGAAGCATGTCCGGTAGATAATAATAAAAGCACTCCCTCGCGGGAGTGCTTTTATTAGTGGACATTCTACCAAAGTAGAATCAGTCAAAAGCGAGAAGGTTCGATGCCTCCGAGCTTTTATTTATATCTGTTTTATCCCTTCTACCCTGAACATTGCGAGACATGCTGCACCCATGCATACTCCCGCAAATATGCATATTGCATAGGCCGGAAATATGTCTACCATGAAACCTGCAAGTCCCATTGATATGGGCATGAGTCCCTGGTAGAAAGTACTCTGTAGTGCAAATACCCTTCCTCTGAACTCATCGGGAGTAAGCTTCTGGTTTACAACCTGCATCGGTACATTTGTAAACCCGAAGGCCATCCCCCGGAAAAGTGTTATCACACAATAAAGCATAAAAGCATTAGGCTTTGTGCTGTTCAGCAAAAGCGGCAATATCGGAACTGCCAGTACAATTAGTCCCATTGCCTGGCTAAACATGCTCCAAAGCATGAATTTATACTTTTTCCTGGGCTGCGGCAGCAGCTGTATCAGAAGCGTGCTGAAAAGCAACCCTCCCGGGAAGAAGGCAACAATCTTTCCATAATCCTCAGCGCTGAGAAGCAATATATTCTTTACTACTATCGGCTGTATTACATCCTGTACCGGGAAAAAGAAAAAGTTCACTATCGAACCGAATATAAGCATCGCCAGAAGAGCTTTTGTCTTATAAACGAATTTGAAGCCTTCAACCAGGTTGTTAAAAAAGTCCTTGGCTTTTATATCTGCGTGCTTTACTATCCTCGGTGCAACAATAAAAATCTCGCATACAGCAGAAAATACAAAGGTGACAGCGTTTATTGCAAAGGATCCCTGGGTTCCGACAATCCCAAACAGTATTCCTCCGATTACCGGACCTAATATCATCGAGGTACTGTTCAGCAAGCTTGCAGTTGAATTAGCATTCAAAAGCTGTGTATCACCTACAAGGTTTGGGAATAGTGCCTGAGATGTGGGGTTATACATGGCACCGCAAATTGCAAGTATGCATGTACCTGCATAAAGCGTCCACAGAGGTGCCCTGTCGATAAGCACCAGGTAGCCGAGTGTAATAGCAACAGCCCCTCTGACGGCATCCATAAATATCATTATTTTGCGGCGGTCAAAGCGGTCTGCCAGGACTCCTGTGAAAGGGCCAATAATTACACTTGGTGCTGTAGAAAAAATCATTATTGTTCCCACTGCACTGCCTGTCCCTATTTTATTCAGTATGTACCATGTGAGGGCAAAAAAATGTATCCTGTCTCCTATGAGTGATACAAACCTTGCCGCCATGAGAAGCACAAAATTTCTATTAAAATATAAAGGTTTTACCTCTCTTGTGTCATTCATTTTACGTTTTTCTCAGCTCAAGGTATTCATCCCGCAGGATACCCATTTCATAAAGGTCATAGTAACATCCATATCTGAAAACTGCTTCCCTGCTTACTGCTTCTACCTTGAATCCCAGCTTCTCATAGCTTTTAACCGCTCTCTCATTGAAAGAAAATACATTAAGCCTTATACGCCTTATGTTCATCTGTTCAAATATAAAACGTATCAGAAGCTTCATGGCTTCTGTCCCATAACCCTTGCCCCTGTTTTCATCTCCGCCTATGAAAATATGTACTGTAGTCTCGCTGTCCTTCCACCTGGTCTGTTTTGTTCCGCACTTTCCTATGATAGTGCCGTCAAGCTTTTCAATCAGCAGATCGACTTCATCCGGATATTTCTTCTTGCACTTTTCCACATAACTCAATTCTTCCGCATGAACTGAAACAGGATGAGGAAGTCTGGAAAAAAGATTTGTAAGAGTTCCTTCATCATTTCTGATTTTTACAAGCTTCGGTATGTCTTCTTTTTCAACGGCTCTTAATCTGACCTTGTTACCGCTTAACACAACACAACCTCCCCTACAAAAAAATAAAGTTACTATAATATAGTAACTTTATTTACCGATAAATGTCAATCACTGTAAGATATGTTTTTGTAGTTGCCCTCACGAAAATTGTGCAATTGCCAATTCAGGCACAATATTGGCCGCCTTTCCGCCTTCTACAATGATGCCGTAAATTCTTGAATCGGATAAAATATGCTGTCTAAGTGCATTGATGTTTACAAATGTATTTATGGCTGCATCAAGGGCATTAATCCCCTTCTCCGGGGAAGCAGCAGCATGTGCCGATTTGCCTGTGAACTTGAACTGAATGGCTTCCATCGCCAGTGATGTACCGCTTTTATAATGAAAGCTGCCGGGATGTACTTCCATTACAACATCAACCCCATTGAATGCCCCTTTCTCCGCCATTTCAACCTTGGCACCGCTTGTTTCTTCAGCCGGGGTTCCATATACTATAACCTTTCCCCTGTAATCCTTTAATATTTTACTAAGCACAATACCCGCTCCGGTATTAGTCACCCCCAGCAATTAGTTCATTTCTTACTTCTCCTATACATTTCAGTACCTTATCCTTCATAGTAAATAACATCTCCTTAATAATATTGGCTTTGTATATTGCTATTTCTATTATTCACATACTCCGCAAAATTTCTTTATTACCTTACAATAAACATTTACCATATTTACCAAATCAGAGATTGCTACTCTTTCATCCTTTGTATGGGAATAGCTGATATTACCGGGCCCGCAAACAACAGTAGGTATTGCGGCAAAATTGGAGAGAAGCGCTGCATCTGTCCAACCTCTTCTTCTTGTTATTTCAGGCTCTTTTCCTGTTACCTCCTTAAGTGATTCCTTCACAGCATAAACAATCGGCTCACCAGGAGAAGTCATAAGATATAAATGGTCCAGACTCAGCATGTTTTCCGGGTTTCTCCTGATTTCCGCATCAAATTGGGGATCCTCAGCCTTTATTTTATCAATTATGTCCTGATACTCCTTAATAACGCTTTCTACTGACTCCCCCGGTATGTATCTTCTATCTATGCTTATGCTGCAGGAGTCAGCTACCATACTCGGCTGATTACCGCCCCTTATTACTCCGAAATTCATTACTGAAGGTCCCATAAACTCATTATATCTTGATTCAAGCTGAGGATAAAGATTCTTTTTTACCCTTTCAATAAAAACCGCTGCTTTTTCAATGGCGTTTATGCCCATGTCAGAAACCCCTCCATGTGCCGCCTTTCCATTAACTATAATATCGAGCCATTCAAGACCCCTGTGGCCAATTGCATATTCATAGTTGGAAGGTTCCCCAACTATGGCACCGTCAGCTTTCACTCCGGATTTGACAAGATATTCAGTGCCTTCGCTTTTTTGTTCTTCACCTATAACTCCGGCAAATATAACATTTCCTTTCAACCTGCACCCCGACCGTTTTATTGCCAGAATTGAAATGAGCATACATGCAAGGGCGCCTTTCATATCTACCGTACCTCTTCCTAATATTTCTCCATCGGTTATATCTGCATTAAACGGGTCTATAGTCATGTTATATGGAGGCACCGTATCGGTATGTCCATTAAACATTAGTGTCTTTCCGCTTCCGTCACCCCTAAGGTAAGCAAGAACATTGCATCTTTCGCCTTCTACAGGCTGCAGTTCCGCATCTAATCCATGGTTTATGCAGAAATGGTATATATATTCTGCTACATGCCTTTCCCTTCCCGGAGCATCCTTATGGCTTGGAATTTTTATTAATGCCCTTGTTAATTCTACAAGCTCCTTTTCGGTGAAGAAGTATTTAATATCAAACATTCTTCTACATCCCTTCTATAGTCTGTGTAGGCTATATTTTATAATATTTGAAACATTTGCTATGCTACTTCTGATATATCAATTCATATGTCTGCAATTTAGAATGGACCGTAGTTCATAATATTTGCTATAATTAGGAATATTGCACCGGAAGCAAGCCACAATGCCATAAGCGGCCATAGGAATTTAACCCACTTTTCGTAAGGTATTTTTGCTATTGAAAGGTATCCCGTATATTATGAAACCAAAACCAACTACCAAGACTAACAATAAAAGGTTATGTTTAAGCTGTAAGGAAGGTATGTTATCAAGATCTACCTTCAGGCTGTCGTCTTCCTTTTCAAGCTCAGCTACTATACTGCTTTCTGGATTCTTTTTTACCCGTTCTGCATATCTAATTACATACCATGTTGTAGTAATTAAAAATACTGCTAAGCAAACAAGCCTGAATCCAATACCCGAGAATAAGGGCAGTTGAGCAATGCCCTGATCTACTCCTATTGTAAACGGGTTCAGAATTCCGGCATTGAAACCACATGCAGCTCCAAGAGTAATCATTGCCGTACCGGTTATGGCATCAAATCCCAAGGCTCTGGCTAATGCCACTCCTATCGGCACAAATACAATGGTTTCTTCTGCCATGCCGAAAGTTGCGCCACCAATAGAAAAGAGTGCCAGAAACATTGGTATCATCAGCTTTTCTTTTCCGTTTAAAGCCTTTGCAGCCTTGCCTACACCTGCCTCAATAGTTCCAGTAGATGTAATTATCTGAAACGCTCCGCCGACTATCAAAATGAAGAATATTATATTGGCCGTTTTCTCCATACCGGTAGGTATCGATTTGAATATATCAAATATTTTTGTGGATTTTGGGTCTACTGTATGAAAGGATGCGGGATCTACCAGAGTTCTGCCTGTTGCTTCTTCCTTAACTCTGTTGTATTCCCCGGCAGGGATTATATATGTGAGTAATGCAGCTATAAGAACTATACATACCAGTACTACATATGTATGTGGAACCTTGAACCTTTTATTTTCAGGAACGTTCATATTAGTTGCAGTGGTCATTAATATCCCCCCTTTATGGTATCAATTTGCTTATCTTCTGAGCCCCTTCAATAACTTTTTCTTTAGTCAGCTCAAAATCACTTTCAGCAAGACCGTTTTTTACCAGGGCTGCGCCAAGGCAACCTATTACCTCCCCGCTGTAATCCCTGACCGGTGCCCCAACCCCTATTGCCCCCAAGAGGCCTTCTTCATCGCTGATTGCATAGCCTTGTTTTCGTATCTCTCTATATTCAGCCAGAAGCCGTTCAGGATCTGTAATAGTGTTCGGTGTTTTCTTTGGAAGCTTTGCAGAGTGTACTATTTTATCAAGCTCTTCAAAAGGCTCATGAAAAGCCATTATGCACTTGCCATATACACCACAGTTAATCGGGTAAAATTCGCCCTGCCTGTATCCGATTTTTATTGGTTGAAAGCTTTCCACTTCATAGATGTTTATAATGCTCCCTTGTTCCAGGATGGTAAAGCCCACCGACTGCTTGGTTTCCCGGGCTACATCCTCTACAATGCACTTTATCTGGAGCAGATAATCTTTATTATCCGAATATGAAACGCCTATATGATACACCATCGGCCCCAGACTATATTTTTTTGTTGTGTAATTTTGTATAACCATTCGCTCCTCTATTAGCTCTGCAAGAATCCTATGAACTGTACTCCTGTTAATCCCAAGCTTCCTGCTTATTTCAATTGCTGTGAATGAGTAAGGTCTTTCAGCCAGATACCTGATAATTGAAACAGTTTTCTTCAACACAGTATTATTACTGTCATTCATACCTTTACACCCTTTCAATATTTCTCAAGTATGTATTAAATGTGTTCATTATATGAACATCTGTCTATTATACGGACACATTTATATTCTATAAATATTATCCAAATCCTCTAAATATCCAAAATATTTCCTCGTAATATATAATTTTGCATTTCACCTTTTAGCATTAAAAAAAGCCTCCGGTATCAGTTGCTACAGACCTATACCGAAGGCTTATATTATACTTTTCCATCATTTATGCTGAAACTACTTTATATTCTTCAGGGTTCAGCAGCTCTTCTATCCGTTCTTCTTCTGTCACCTCTCTGTCAAGCTTCCTGGAATAAGCTACACATTTTCCCTCTACTATTCTTGTCTCCAATGTACCTTTGGCACTGGGATTGCCTGTCAAGTGCGGAGCGTCTATAATTCCGCGTTTTATGATGTCCTCCAGTACTAGCGGGTCGCTCCAGGGATCGTCACTTTCAGGATATAACCCTTTAATAGTATTCAGCAGGAATCCGGTTTCCTTGATAAGCTCAAGCTTTCTCTTCTGAACTTCCTTATCCCGGGTCATATCAGCCATCCCATCCAAAGTAGACCGTATAACACCCCGGACAATCTTTGTACTTTCAATTACATCTTCCGGTCCGGCGGCATGATCTGCCTCACTGAAACCGACGACGTGGACTATATGCGGTTTGAGGCTCATTGCAAGGTAAGTCGAAGCAGCTAGCTGCCCCTTTGCAACGTTCAAATCAGCACTAAGGCTGGCCAGCCCCGCTCTTACCTGCCTGTAGGTTTTGAAGCTACTGTCTTCCAGGGACTCTATCAGTTCAACCTTTGCCAGCATTTTTGCCAGGTCCATTTTATGATGCAATGCAGGGGGAACATTGAACATATACTGTGCAATATAATGCTCTACACCTGCCTTTTTCGCATTATATGCTGCCAGGAAAGCCATTGCCACGCCGATAACATCATGAGCATCCCTCAGGCTCCAGTGATGAGCTTCATTTACCTCTATGGGTATGCCCCTTTCGGCATGCCATTTCATTAAACTCTGACCTTCAACAATTGACTCGCGCACAGGCCTGGTTCCTCTTCCATCAAGCACATTATACCAGCATAATGGTACCGCGCACCAAGCATTGTGAATTGTAGCCCTGAGCACTTCTGCAAAGTCGAACACATCTGCTGTACCGCTGTAGCACCTAAGCAGCGGATAGTTACCGCGTCTGGAAGCATCATATAATTTTTCGAAATCCTCAATGCTTCTGATTGGAACCCCTCCGGCACCATCAAGTTCATGGTTCATTTTCTCCTGCTTGAAGAAAAATTCTTGTGTATTCTGATCGGGCCCTATTGAAATAATGTCGAGGACCTTGGACTCTGATATCATTTTTATTCCTTCCACTGTCTCAGCAAAAGACGGCAGGCCGAAATGATGTCTCAGCACAGGGTATGGGTACTTGCTGCCGATTCTGTCAATTATGTTGTCAGCGTAAAAGGATTCGATTTTTTTTAGATTTTTACCTCTTAAATAATTTATTACATCATCCAGATCTTCTGTCCCGTCAAATATAGTGGAAAAATAGGAAAATCTTCTGGCAACTTCCGCTACAGGCTTTGTTCCGCCAAAAATCCATTCAATGGTATCAAGATTTTTTTGCTGTATATGTTTTTCCAGTTCTTTGAGCAATGGCTCCACGTTTTGGGGGGTGAGGCGGAAGCCTACTGCTACTGTATCAGGCTTTATTTCCACGACTTTCTCAATAAGCTTATCTATGCTCACTGCAGCAC
Source organism: Caulobacteraceae bacterium (assembly GCA_050261415.1). GTDB lineage: Bacteria > Bacillota > Clostridia > Lutisporales > Lutisporaceae > JBLNDG01. The sequence continues at coordinate 35,750 of JBLNDG010000150.1, forward strand.
CAAGAAAGAAGGTCTGATGGCCTTCCTGCCCGGCAAGACGGAGAAAATTGATTATTCCGCCTATATGGACACAATTCCCTATAGCCGCTCCAATATATTTCTTCATTAAGCAACCACTCCCCCTGATGCATAAATTTCTCCATCAATCACATAATTCTTTATTTCATCAAGGGATAATCCGTCAAGTCCCATATCAACAACCTTCCTGCCAAGCATGTAATAATCAATATTGTGCATGACGGAGGCCAGGTGAATCATTGAGTTTATGGTTGGAGTCTTTATTCCCAGGTGTCTTCCCATATTTGCAATTGGAACCAGGCTTTGCGGAACATCTTCAAATATATATCTTGTGTCTAAGGTGGACGGTGCTTTTATTCCCCAATACCCCTTAACATTGGACAATGCTTCGCAAAGCGTCTCCCCATATGCATCGTAGGTATAACCCAGCCATTCCTTTAGTGATACTACTTCTGCCCCAAGGGTATAAGCCACCTGCATTCTTTCATAATCCACCTCTTCTATTATCTTTGCAACTGCCGGTGTGATTCCATCAATATAGTACAGGAAATCACCGTTTGTACTCTCAATCCTGCCGCAATTAAGTATCGTCGGGATAGGGTGCAGTATTGCACCGATGTTGTTGAAGCTTGTGTCAAGCACGCTGTTTGTTTCGACGAATTCAGGTATTATGTGTTTGATCAGGTTTATAAACTCCCCTGTTCTGACGGCAGGTAAAGCTGCAACCTTAACCTCGTTTTTCTTGCTGTATACTGCTACTTTTCCTTCCTCAATTATTCTGCAAGCAAACAACAGGGTCTGTGCTTCTATTATGCATGCTTTTTTTATTGGGCTGTTGTTCCGGAAAATGTTCTGAAATTCAAGCGCTCCCCCTGTCCTACCGGGATTCAGTACGATATATTGTCCTGCAGTAATATAAGGAGCCATGAGGTAGGCAATATGTTTATGGGCACTGGCAGGAACCGCAACCATTATTATATCAACGCCCCTTATCGCCTCTTCAATGTTATCCGTTACAAGCTTCAATCTTCCTATTCCCGTAACACAGCCTTCCATTTCAATAAAACCCTGTTCCCTGATTTTTTCAACTTTTGATATGGTACGGTTATATAAATTGACATCGTATCCTAAATTTGCGATATATGCAGCCATTCCCTGTCCTCCATGGCCACCTCCGATAACAGCGAAACTAAGCTGTCTTTTCTGTATCTCCAACATTTAAATTCCTCCTAGTATTATATTGATATAGCATTAAAGCTATATGGTTAATAATTTTTTATACCTAAGTTGGACAAGGAATAGTCTGGTTCCTTTTCCATCTCCAACTGTATGACAATGTATTTTTA
>JBLNDG010000151.1:0-10332 GCA_050261415.1 Caulobacteraceae bacterium
TATTCGTTTATCAAGGTTCATTTCGTCAATATGTATTTACTTTTGTCAGTCTCTCAAAGTTATTTTATCCCAATAATTAACATTTAGCTGGTTTTCCAGTTACTTTTCGAGAATATTCAAATCAGAAGCTACTATTTTATCAATCAAATATGATAAATCCTTTTTTTCATTAAACTCTTGCATTATACCCCCTACTACTCCTTCCTCCTTAATATACTCTCGTTTTCTTCGTTTTTCACAGAATTTAACTTTGATTTGCATTCGCTTTTCACTCTTGGTGTTGCATAAATTCAGTAGTTCTATGTTTCAGGCATAGAATATAAACCGCATATGTTTTTCTATTCTCTGTCATAAAGGTACCACATCAACTTCAGGTAGCAAACCTCCTATGTTTTCAGGTATCGATTGTGCCTAAATCCTTCGTTCTGTTCCTTGAAAGAAAATGTATAAGTCTTTTGAAGCAGAGCATCTCCAATATACTCTTCGTTTGATATTTAAAATCTCTCGGGACGCCATCCATTTTTATATTTATCAGCAAGTTCAATTATCTCTTTATCATCAACAGTTGATATATCTTTAGCCTGATTTATACGATTCTTTAAGATATCTTCATCGCCGTACAATTCAATAAGGGCATCCCATGCCAGATAGGTTTCTTTTCGAACAGCACGGCTATCAATTGACTGACTCATTACTTCTCTTTGCGAAGACTTTAATACTGCTAATGTTAATTCAGAAGTGTCACTGATCTCTATCAGCTCGCCGCTTGCTAATAGAGATTTCTTTGCGCACAGAAGAATCCGTAAAAGTTCCGGTTCTTTAAGCAAATCTTCAACTGTGGCAGCTTTTACCTCATGTGCCCATTCCAGCTCAATTTGTTTGGCGGCTTCTTCGGATATTAATTCTTGTCCTTTTCCTTTTTTGTGACCGACTATACTAATTAATTCATATTTTGCGGATAATGTTTTAACTTCTGGAAGAATTGATTTAACAGCACTCTCTATTATATCAGGAACTTTCAAAGACCTTATGAGACGATACACCACACGCATAACCTTAAGGCGGACATCATAGTCAAACATACTACTGCGGTTGTTCGGCAACTCATACATAATGTTAAGAAGAACAATAGAAGCTGGTTCCACATGCTTATCGTTATATTGATCTTCATAAATTTCAAGTGCAGTTATTACATCTGTTATCTCAGAAGCATCAAGTGAATGCAGGTAATCATCAAATAATTCACGATTATCCATAAATAGCTGGGCCTTTTCAGCATGCATAAAAGCTTTAAAATGATCTCCGGCGATGCGTTCTAAGTAAAAATTGAGTATATCTTCATGTGCAACGCGACGTTCTCGCAACCATTCTTTCTTCCACTCTGCTCCATAATGATAGTTTTCGATATGTCGCCGTGCTGCAGGAAATAATCTACATATCATATTTCTAATGATGTTTGAGTTATCGCCAGCGACTTCGATTATTTTCTCGATTTTAGCTTTTAGCAGACTATCTGTATTACGACTATTACCGAATAAATGATTATCAGTTGTAGTAAGGGCGTCAATTGATAAATGCAACAACTTAAATACATCAGGAAGAAATATTCGAACTGCCTCAAGGGCAAGCACATCTGTCAGAGCGACTTTACCGTCAAGCGAAGCTACCGTACCATGTATATTAGCAGCGTAGCGCCGAACATCTCGCATTGTTCTAATTAATGGCCTAATAATTTCCATAAAAATGTCTGGCCATATTTGTGTATCGAAAGGCCCCACTTTTTCGATGTTTTTTATTGCATTATCAATTGCCGTTAATACCTGTGTGGTTAGAATCTGATATGGGATTGGAGGAATATCAATTACAACTTGAAGTATCTTTTCTAGATAGTCACGCCCGTTTATACCTTCTTCATTTAATGCATTTTCAACACGGAATCTGTCAAATGCAAGAACATATATTATGTTCGGGAAATTCGCAGTCAGTCTAACGAGCTTAAATATATCCCTTATTTCGGCTGTTGACAAACGGTCTATATCATCAATAACGACAATAATCCTTTTACCATATTTAATTAGGGCATCTTCAATTTTCTTTCGGTGAGCTCCGACGCCTTCTTTACGCCCCTCAAGTACTTTGCTAATAGCCTCGGCTGCTTTATGACCACTTTCAAACCACGATCCAACTAAAGGTATCCAGCTCACTCCAGCTAATATATCGCCATATGTACCTATCGTTTCTCCGATTCTTGATAGGTCAGGACGAAGTTTCAACTGTGCAGATAATTCAGAGAAAAAAGATTGCATCAGTTGTTCTGTACCGCTGAACATCCATGGATTAAAGTCCAGAACGGTAATATTCTTTTGGTTAAGCTCGTTTTTTGCAAGGTTTATAAAAGATGTTTTCCCTGAACCCCATGCCCCAAGTACTCCTATAACACTACCTTTGCTTGTATCAAGAGAAAGTATCTGTTTTGCAAAAGATTTTGCCAAGCTATTTCTGCCAATAGTATCTTCCTCAGGTAGCGTAATTGGATTGTCGCCTGTTATTTTCATGCTGTTTGATTGTGAATCAGCGTGAATAGCTTTATCATTAGTGCAATCGATAACTTCAGATTTCTTACTTCGTTTGAAAAGCTTTGATAAGAATCCCATTACCACTCCTCCATATACTTTTCATAGAAACTTATGCTAACCTCATTGCTATCTCTATCGAATTCGATAGAGTTAATCAAATAAACAAATTGATAGGAATATTATACCATATCGTAAATTCTTCCGATATGGTCTTTTATGCAGTGATCCATCTGTACTAACTATCAACGCTTTCTATTATTACACCAAATATTCAATTACATATTCAGAACACGAAATTAATAAATCATAAGCTACATTCCCTCTTCTTGGTATAAAACATCTCCAATAAAAATAATATTGTTACAATTCGGATTGCTCGGTCAAAAATATGATTCACACCTATCAACATCACTCCTACATCCATCCTATCTCCTCAATCCTATGAAAAATGCCCGTTATCTAACCTATCAACTCAACCTCACTTAATTTTCACGCACAAATCTTACCCAAAAATACACCCTCGATATGTTCCCATGCACGCATTTTCCTCACTAGGTCGGGTGGATAACTTGGATGTAATCCAGCAAACCCAGTAAAATCAAAGCTTACAGTCTTGACATCAACACCACACTTTCTACATGCTCCGTCTAGGGGAACATGTCTACCGGCTGCGCTTCCTCTGCCTTATACCCCTGTACATCCAGGTATTTCAAGTCACGCGCCAGCGTGGCAGGGTTGCAGGAAATATATACGATCCCGGCTGGCCGCATATCAGCTATCAGTTGCAGCAGCGATTCATCGCAGCCTTTGCGCGGAGGGTCGAGCACAACCACGTCAGCATGTATGCCCTTTTGGTAAAGTCTGGGTACTGCCTTCTCCGCCTCGCTTTCGATAAACTCCACGTTGTCCACCCGTTTAACATAGAATTTTTTTTGCATCGTTCACGACAGCCACTACTACCTCTTTTATCGGTAATGCTTTCATTGCCGTATACCAGGATACTCCTCTTAATGGTCAGTTGAGAGTTAATGAACGTCCTTTTCAAAGGCGCTCTGACATGCCATTTGCTTTTCACTATATTATAACCAAGGGCATGAAAACCAGAATTTGGCTTTCATGCCCCATTGAAAGTTATAATTTTAAGTTTTATTTTTATAATATATCTTTTTTATGCCTGCAAACGGAATTACCTGCGCTCACAACAATGAAATTGCCGCAGATATATCTTCTTTTATTGTTTCTATCTTACCTTTTTCAATTAAAAGGTTGCCACCTGTTATGATGTATGAAGGAAATACCCTTATGGTACCATAGTAATACTCATTTCCCCTTATACGATATGTAGATTTACTCGGTATTAAGTTTTTCTTTGTATTTTTCCGTGCAATTAAATTAAAAGCTTTTTTTGCGACATCTCCCATCAGCATTATAACTTTTGTGTTACCGAATAGTTCAAGTTCTTTTTCTAAGATAGGGAGTTGGTTATTTATAACTTCTGTTGAAATTGTATATCCTTCCTTGGGTGTTTTTACAGCGGTTGTTATATATATCCCTTTGCTGATAATATCATCAATTGAATTAACACTTACCCCTGACTCATTAAATATTGGGATAGTAGTAGACATAAATGCTGCGTTAGGCTTTCTGCTGTAAAAATAATCATCAGGATTTTTGGGAACAACCTCACTAATCATTATCATTCTGATGTTATCTGTCTCAATAACAGCATCCGGAACTTGAATTAGTTCCTTGTGCTCAATATTTGAATTTGTTCGGATAAAGTCTGTTAAATACTCTTTCACATTAATTTTCATGCAACGATCCCCCTTTCTTTTATTTTTTCGCGTATCTGACGGCCCGGACCTGTCCACGTCACTTATACAATTCCAGGGCGCCGAAACAATCCGGTGCCAATTCGCCGGTCTCAGGGTTTCGTGGGAAGAATATATTATACATGTACCCTGTTTTTCCGTATCTGCCAAGCTTGTTTTCGTCATAATGGTCGCTGTCCATGCAAATATGAGTAGCTTTCAGAGCCACTGTCACATCACGGCTGCCTTCAAAATGCTCACGTTCCCATAAAAATTCACATTCAATATTAAGAAAACACTCTGCAATGCGTGGAGCATTTACAGTCTTCGCTTTTTCAGCAGTCAATCCTGACAAGGTGATTTCGTCATCGTCAAAGCCATTATTTTTAATTGTTTGCTCACATTTATCAAAAATATCGTGAGAGGGGAAATTTAACACACAACATTTTGTCTCCTTTAAACTGTTATGTAAATGTCCGCCCTTTGACACTCGGCCGATAATGCAAATAAATTCACCACTGTCACCGACAAAAGTTGACCAGGATTGCAAACAAGCGTTTTCTTTGCCGTTTGATTTATATGTAGTTATTAAAAACAGGGGTGAAGGAATGGCAGTAACAAAATCTTGCCATGAAAAAAGGGTAAGCTCTCCAGGCCATGCTTCAGTTATTTTTTCAGGCTTTGTACTAAATTCCTTTTTCATTTTCATCTTCCTTTCATTTTTTATTAATTAAACACGACGTCGCTATGTCACGTTTGTTTATATTTATAGGGATAATAATGCTCATGCTTTGATTGGAATTCCTTCATAGATACTATTTTCCCAAAATCGTCGAACACAGCAATAGAAACACCATCTAGTATGTCTCTTTTTCCATCATATTCAAAAGAAAAAATCCACTCAACCGCAATAGTGTTCCCTTGTTCGATACCGTTAGTTATTTCCCATTCAAATACTTTTGCCTTGGTAATCCAATCATCAAACCATCTGATTATCTCATTTATTCCATGGTGTTCCGGTCCATAAGATTCTGTATATACTACATCATCAGCGAATATATCTTCTATTTTTGATCTGTCACGCTTTTTCCACATATCATAATAACTTTGAATCATTTTCACTTTATCCATTTCATTTTTCCTCCTTATTTTCAGCTTATTAACCAACGAGACACTTCATGAAGCTTTTCCATATATGCCTCATTCTTAATTATTTCACTACGATTTCTGATCATCCCGAAAACTTCTGATCTGGTATCACTGGCCCCTATTTGCCAAAAGCCTTCCAATGTCCAATCTGCATACCTCTTATATTCATCTTGAGGGCCTGTATAGCAAGAAAGTAAAAGTGCTGCTTTTTTCCCTGGCTTTGAAACACGAGAATTGCTTTTTCTCCCTGGATCATAAAACGCATAAAATCTCTCAATAAACATCTTTGCCATAGCTGACACCTGGTGATCATAAACCGGACTGGCTATAAGAATAGAATCGCATGTATCAATGAATGGAAGCAAATCTGTTATAGCATCTTTTCTGACACAAAATAGTTCTTTTCTTCTTTGGCAATTATCACAAGCCATGCAGAATTGACAATTCTGTTCCCTTATTTTAAACACTTTCACTATGTGTCCAACTAAGTCCTCAGCAATCGTATCTACTATTACTTCTGAATTTGCACCCTTTCTATGGCTGGCATCAACTAACAAAACTTTCTTCATATTTTTCACCACCCTTCATTTACAAATCATATTTCCCGCGTCATTGCTTTTCTTCGCTTTCGGTTTCTTTTATTTTACTGCATCAAATATGACAACGTATTGTCATATCATCACATGCATTATTCATGGTAAACAGAATTATTATTGGAATAAGTACAGACTTGAATGAAACAAAGTTGTTAAATACAAGTGTCACAGGCTCAGTGTCGCGCACTCCACGTGGCTTGAGTTGATGGAATTGATGTCTGTGGGTTATTTTAGGAACCATCTGTACGCGGGAACATGTCAATGGGTTTTTGGCTGATTTTTGAAAAACCGCCTTTCGCGGGAACATGTCAATTAACAATAACGCCAACCACTAAATGTGCGATTGGCGTTAATTAATTTTACATTAGTTTCTTCTTCAATTCAATTATTCGGGCTTCAATTATTGATATTACTTTTTTAAACTCCTCATCACCCTTACCTGTGGGATCATCTATACCCCAATCCTCTCTATGTTTGCAGGGAAGATAAGGGCATTCCACATTGCATCCCATTGTTATAACAATATCTACCGGCGGAATATCATCAAGCAACTTTGGATATTGGGTTTTCTCCATATCTATATCATAGAGCTCCTTCATTAGACGCACGGCATCCTGATTAATCTGCGGCTTTGTTTCAGTTCCTGCCGAATAGCTTTAAAAAGTATCACTGGCAAGATGCCGTCCCAATGCTTCCGCAATTTGACTACGACAAGAATTATGGACACAAATAAAAGCGACTTTTATCATTTTATTCTCCTTGCAGTGCCAACAAGCGATCACCCTTGATATCCTCAGGGCTCCATGAAATCAGTGCGAACTTCCCATTCGTGTGTTCATTGATGCGGTTGAGCCATTCTATTTCACCAGCTGCCTTAGCTGTCAGTATGGGATTGGAAGTATTCGTGCCATAAAGTGACTGATTGACCACCCACCACTTGGCGGCGATGCCGGCACGCTTCAAATCATCTTCAAGACGAAGAGCCTCATAAACGGGAGTCGCTTCCGGTAGGGTCACAATAATGACCTCGGTTTCGTCTGATTTCAGTCGTGGTAACAATCGCGCCACCGATTCAGGTATCTCGCCCTTAGTACGTTGTATTTCATGATTATAACTCTGTGTGGACTCCAACAGGAGCAGGGTGTGGCCTGTGGGAGCAGTGTCTATAACTATAACCTGGCTGTCAGCTATTTGAACTATTTCAGCAAATGCACGGAAAACTGCTATCTCCTGTGTACAGGGTGAGCGAAGATCTTCTTCGATATAGGCAATATCCTCGTCACTCATACCGGATGCACGTGCCTTGGATAGCACTTCGATCTGATATTTTTGTAACTCCTTTGCTTCATCAATATGGCTCATAGATATGCCGCTAGTTTCATCTATCACAAATTTTAAATGCGCAGCCGGGTCAGTAGTGGTAAGGTGGACTTTCTTTCCTCGCTTTACAAGTCCTAACGCAACTGCAGATGCAACGGTGGTTTTGCCTACACCGCCTTTACCCATCGTAAATATTACACGCTTACCTTCTGCTGCTAGCTCATCTATCACATCTCCCAGTGAAGGAATACGATCTGTATTCAAAGTTCGCGGCTCAGTAGACACATAGTCGGTAGTAAGCAGAGCACGCACATTTTCCAAACCAGTGACATTATACGAGCGTAAAGGTACCATATATATTGGAAACGCCTTTAATCTTTCCGGCATAGCAGAAATTGCAGCTTGTTGTTTTTTGTAAAGGCTGGAAGATAAAATATCTGTATGTTCCATCAATATTCCATTGATAACCAGTATTTGATTGTTAACACCTAGCGCAGACAATTCACCGGAAGCCCTTTCCGCTTCTTTAAATGGTGCGGTTTCGGGACGAGTGACGAGAATCAGCGTAGTCAGGCTACCATCTGCCAGCGTTTCCATAGTTTGCTTGTAAATATCTTTTTTGCTCTCTAAACCGGAAAGTTGACCAAGGCATGATGCACCGTGCGTGCTTTCACTTATGAACCTGCTCCAAGCAGAAGGAAGCTGAAGCATTCGTAGAGTATGGCCAGTAGGCGCAGTATCGAAAATAATATGATCGTACTCCTGCTGAACCTTTTCGTCTGTTATGAAATTGGAGAACTCGTTGAATGCTGCTATTTCTATGGTGCAAGAGCCGGAAAGCTGCTCCTCCATATTTGCGATGACGGATGCGGGCAACTTGCCTCGATAAGGTGCGATTATGCTCTCCCGATACTCAGCTGCGGCCTGTATGGGGTCGAGGTTGGCCACATATAAATTAGGCACACCGAGGATAGGAGTGCTCTTGTTGGTCAGTTCCATCGAGAACACGTCTTGAAGATTGGAAGCCGGGTCGGTGCTGATGAGCAACACACGCTTGCCTTTATCCGCGAGAGAAACAGCGGTGGCACAGGCGACGCTGGTTTTACCAACGCCACCCTTGCCGGTATAGAAAAGATATTTCGTTAATTTGATGCTTTGCGGATCGAATAAAACCATTTTAACAGCAACCTCCCTTGCAATTACAGCCGCCGGATTTTTTATTAGAAACCTTTACTGTTATGGGCTTCCTCTTTATTCCCAACACATCCTCGGGAAGATCAAGCAGTTTTGTAAATTCCTCATTGGTAGGGTATCTGCCTGTAATGACAATCTCGCCATCAACCATTACTGCTGGTAATCCCTCTGTTCCTTTTTCATTGATATAGGCGTTGATGGTCTTGTCTTTTATAAATTCAGCAGGCGCACTGTTAAGGTTGAAGCGGTCAACAATTACACCATGTTTTTTTAACGTGTCAAGTACTGTAGAGATACGCAAAAGTTCAGGGTCTACTCCCACACCACAGAGTCCAGTTGGGCAGCACATAGCAGGTTCGAATATTTTCATTTTTTTCATAAAGATCAACTCCTTTTATATAGATGATTTTTCGGCTGAAGCAATAAAAATGTCAATTGCGGCACTACTACAGGATTCACAGGAATCGCAGCAACATTATTCATTTCAGCCCTCCTTCCGCAGGAAACCAGTGCCTTGTATTATTCGCTATCTTTACTAACATCAACATAACAGGCACTTCTGTTAGAACCCCCACAATGGTAGCAAGTGCAGCATGGCTTTGTGTTCCAAATAATGAAATCGCGACAGCAACTGCCAGTTCAAAAAAGTTAGAGGCACCAATCATACCGGCAGGCGCTGCTATCTCATGAGGCAGTTTTATAGCCTTGCTTGCCAGATATGCAATGAAAAAGACTAGGAAAGTCTGAATAATTAATGGTATAGCAATTAAAACAATATGCAGTGGATTATTCAGAATTACATCGCCCTGGAATGAAAAGATTATTATTAGTGTTAACAATAAACCTATGGTAGTGACATTTCCAAATTTCGGTATAAAACTCTTTTCAAAGTAATCGAGTCCTCGCTTTTTTGTGATGTGATTACGGGTAATTATACCACCAGCCAGCGGAATAACAACAAACAATACTACAGACAAAATAAGAGTGTCCCAGGGTATGGTTACACCGCCCACACCTAGAAGAAACGCAACTATAGGCGTGAAAGCTATGAGAATTATAAGATCATTTGTTGCTACTTGCACGACAGTATATGCTGCGTTGCCTTTTGTCAAATAACTCCATACAAATACCATTGCTGTGCACGGTGCTGCTCCAAGAAGTATTGCTCCCGCAAGATAGTTTTGTGCCAATTCTACCGGAATTAGAGATTTAAAAAATACAAAGAAAAACAGCCATGCAATGCCGAACATGGTAAAAGGCTTTATCAACCAGTTGGTTATCCATGTAACAAAAAGACCCTCGGGATTTTTGCCTACATTTTTGATGCTGGCGAAATCCACCTTCATCATCATGGGGTAAATCATCAGCCATATCAAAACGGCAATTGGAATGGAAACCTGCGCATATTCAAATTGTCCCAAGAAACCAGGGACAGCGGGCAGGAATTTCCCGATAAGCACACCAACAACCATACACAGGGCAACCCACAGGGTCAGATACTTTTCAAAAAAGCCAATACCCGCTTTTTCCCCATTACTCATAATCCGTCACACTCCATTTCAGCAACATCCCTCACCGCTTGAACAATCACAGCTCGGCTCGCTCCCTTTAAGCCAACCCATAATCACCGCTGCGGCACACCCCACTCCGGCGTCAACAGTGATGGCGTTTGCAGGACAATTTTTC